>NZ_AYMH01000035.1:0-15447 GCF_000633475.1 Bacillus sp. H1a
GCGTTGTTGCTATCGGCGACTCGTATAATACTACACCTCTAAACTCTAATCGTCAATATGTTTTTCTAAAAAAAATATAAAAAGACTTATTTCTTTTAAAATAAGCCTTTTTATCATATGACATTCTATTCATTTATTATTTTTCTATAATTGGTAACGAGACGATAAATTGAATAATACCCTCCTCATATTCAGCCCGAATACTACCATCTTGTAACTCAACAATACTTTTCGCAATCGCAAGCCCAAGTCCGGAACCTTCTGTTACTCTACTTCGAGATTGATCCTTCTTATAAAAACGCTCAAACAAATTCGCTAACTCTTCTCTCGTAAACTCTTCACTATGATTCGCTATAACAATTTGTATATCCCTGCGCTGCCTTTGAAGAGAAACTTTTATCTCTCCATCATCTTTACTATACTTAATCGCATTCATTAGTAAATTATCAAATACACGGACCATCTTTTCCGAATCAATTGTTGCATATGCACGTTCCTCAGGAAACTTCTTAACAAACGTAAGTCCATGTTCTTCCGCTTGCGGTACTAACTCTTCTATTAATTGCTCGAGTAACTCATTTATACAAACTTCTTGTTTTTCTAACACAACTTGCTCATTTGTTAACTTCGTATACTCAAATAAATCTTCTATTAAATTCTTTAACTGCTCCGACTTTGCAAAAGCAATTCTTGTATACTCATCATGTTGTTCTTTATTTTCATATTTAGAATCTCGAAGTAATCTCAAGTAACCCATAATAGAAGTAAGTGGTGTACGCAAATCATGAGAGACGTTCGTAATAAGCTCACTCTTCTGTTTCTCTAATTTACGTTCCTTTTCTATATTATTCATAAGCTCTTCTGCCATATTGTTAATATTCTCAGTTAAAGCTGCAATCTCATCTTCACCTTTTTTCTCAATACGATACGCTAAGTTTCCTTTTTCTATTTCCTTTACACCCTGTGCCATCGCTTCAATCTGCTTCATCTTCCTCTTTGTTATATAGAAGAAAGAGAAAATGAATACGAGTACACCTATGAAAAACGGAAACGGTCCTTCTTGCGTATCATACATTACTACACCATCCGGAATTCCACTAACGAACATATATAAATTCTTATCTTCTATTGTAATAGGTGAAAAAGCTATAAATTCTTTTCTCGTATTTTCAAATATATCTTGACCATTTGAATAGTTGATCGCAAATGATGCTGCATTACGAATCGTATTATGCAAATCGATTTGCTCTTCTTGCGCCTGCTTTGTTTTATATAAAACTTTACCACTTTCATCAGTAACCAATATTTTTAAAGCTCTATTTCCTCGCTCTAAATTTTGATTCTCCATTTCGATCATATTGGATATAGCTTCTAATTTATTTTCATGAACCGAACTATTCGCTGCTCTTTGAGCTTGGTAATTAATTTGTTGCATACCAGACCGATAATCGACAGTCGCTTGACGATTCGCATTCTCAAAAAATGGCGCAGCTCCCTTTGCAAAAAAAACTCCTAATAACGCACAAGCAGCAAAAGTAGTAACCAATTGAATTCTTATACTCTTTCGTACGCTCTTTACTAATTTCTCAATTATTTGTCTTGTTTTCCTCACATAAGTAAATGGATTAAATATCTTTTTCAATCTTATACCCCACTCCCCATACTGTTTTTATATATCTAGGTTTCCTTGGATTCTCCTCGATCTTTTCACGCACTTTCCGAATATGCACCATTACAGTATTATCAGACTGGAAAGATCTTTCGTTCCAAACTTTTTCATAAATTTGCTCCGCGCTAAAGACCATACCTGGATTACGAGCTAGCAATTCTAAAATTGAAAATTCCCTCGGAGTTAGCTTTACTTCTTCCCCTTCTACAATAACTTTATGGGTCGAAATGTTTATTTTCATCTCTCCAATTTCTAACTCGTCCTCATTTTGAATAGCGAAACCATTCATTTTCATATAACGGCGTAACTGAGATTTAATTCTTGCGATTAATTCTAACGGATTAAACGGCTTCGTTACGTAATCATCTGCACCTGTTGTTAATCCTAAAATTTTATCCATATCTTGCGTTTTCGCCGAAAGCATAATAATCGGCATTTCTTTCGCTTCCCTTACTTTCATACACATATGAATACCATCTACTTTCGGCATCATAATATCTAATACGACTAAATGTACTTCATTTTCTTCTAATATGCGTAACCCTTCTTCTCCGTCCCCTGCCTGTAAAACTTTATATCCTTCATTCTTTAAATAGATTGTAATTAAATTCCGAATTTCTTTTTCATCATCTACGACAAGTATTGTTTCGTGTGCCACAATATCTCCCCCATCACTTTTTTAATCCCTAACTTCTATTATAGGAAAACTTCTGAAGAAAAACGCTCGGAAATCCTTAAGATTTTCTGAAGACGCAAAAAGGCCTAGACTCCCCTTAAGTCTAGACCTTTGAAAAACTCCTTCTATTTACGAACGTAGATGAAATATAATACGAATAAAACTCCCATAACATACATAATTGGATGAACCTCTTTACGGCGACCACTCACAACCATTGTAATTGGATAGAAGATAAATCCAATCGCAATCCCTGTTGCGATACTATACGTAAGTGGCATAGAAATGATTGTAAAGAAAGCTGGTACTGCAATCTCGAATTTATTCCAATCAATTTCTCCTAAAGAAGAAACCATTAAAATCCCTACAATAATTAAAGCTGGCGCCGTTACAGCTGGCGTCACAACACTTAGTAATGGTGAGAAGAAAAGTGCTAGCAAGAAGAATCCCGCTGTTACAACTGCTGTAAATCCAGAACGCCCTCCCGCTGCTACCCCCGCAGACGATTCAATGTAAGACGTCGTAGTAGATGTACCTAGAATTGCACCAATTACAGTTGCTATCGCATCTGCAAATAACGCTTTTCCTGCACGTGGTAATTTATTGTTCTTCATTAATCCTGCTTGATTCGCAACCGCTACAAGCGTACCTGCAGTATCAAAGAAATCGATAAAGAAGAACGTTATAATAACAATCCCCATTTGAACAGTGAAAATGTCTCCAAAGTGAGTTAACGCTACCCCGAACGTTGGTTCTAGACTCGGTATTGCTCCCACTACAGCTTTCGGTGTATCAATTAATCCAGTTGCTACTCCTAAGATTGCTGTAAGGATCATACCATAGAAAACTGCACCATTTATTTTCTTAATCATGAAAATGATTGTAGTAACAACTCCAAAAATCGCTAGTAACGTTGTGCCCTTTGTTAAATCCCCCAATCCAACAAGAACAGCATCGTTTTTTACGATAATTCCGGCATTTTGAAATCCAAGGAAGGCAATGAATAATCCGATACCTGCTGCTACCGCAAATTTTAACTCTGCTGGAATAGCATTAATGATTTTTTCACGAATACCTGAAGCAGTAAGAATAATAAAGATAATACCTGACATTAATGTTCCAGCAATTGCTGTTTGCCATGGAATACCCATCGTTAACACTGCTGTATAAGCAAAGAACGCGTTAATTCCCATACCTGGTGCTAAAGCAATTGGATACTTTGCGAAAATACCCATAATTAACGAACCAATCGCTGCTGCTAATGCTGTAGCAACGAATACTGCACCTGGATCCATCCCTGTACCTGCTGGTAACCCTTTAACATTTCCAAGTGACAGCGTAGCAGGATTGACAAATAATACGTAAGCCATAGATAGAAATGTCGTTAACCCTGCTATGAACTCAGTCTTATAATTTGTCCCGAGCTCATCAAACTGAAAATAGCGTTTCATCCTACGTTTCCCCCGTTATATGATTACTCGCCGCATTTCACCCTAGCCCTCTTTTATCTATAAAAATAAAAAAGGCTTCCATTGCATATACATGGAAGCGTTCTATAAACAAAGACAAGTTTCCCCTTATCTTTATAAAAACGCCTCGTAGTCAAGCCATTTACGGTAGCTAGGTAGAAACTTTCGGGCCATATCCCCGATATTATACGACGGCTATAATATTCACTTTTCGTATCAATTACATAATCATATTAACTCGAGGCGGTGGTTTTGTCAATTTAAAAGCGAACATTTTTATAATTTCCCTTAATTTTGTTCGTATTAATAGCAAAAACAAAAAGATCCATCTATACATAAACGATAGATGGATCTTTTTTATTATAATACTATTCCCACTCGATAGTTGCTGGTGGCTTACTCGTTACATCATACACGATACGGTTAACGTGTTTTACTTCGTTTACGATACGTACAGAGATTTTCTCTAATACGTCCCAAGGGATACGTGCCCAGTCAGCTGTCATACCGTCGATAGATGTTACTGCACGGATACCTACTGTGTAATCGTAAGTACGCTCGTCACCCATAACACCTACGCTACGCATACCAGGAAGCGCAGTGAAGTATTGCCAGATTTCGCGGTCTAATCCTGCTTTTATAATTTCTTCACGTAAAATCGCATCAGATTCACGAACGATTTCTAATTTCTCTTCTGTGATTTCACCTAATACACGAATACCAAGTCCTGGACCTGGGAATGGTTGACGCCATACGATTTCATCAGGAATTCCTAGTTCTGATCCTAATACGCGTACTTCATCTTTAAATAAAGTGTTTAAAGGCTCAATTAATTTGAACTGCATGTCTTCTGGAAGTCCACCAACGTTATGGTGAGATTTAATTGTTTGTGCAGTTGCTGTACCACTTTCAACGATGTCCGTGTAAAGTGTACCTTGCGCTAAGAAGTCCATACCTTGTAATTTAGAAGCTTCATCATCAAATACGTAAATGAATTCGTTACCGATAATTTTACGTTTTTGTTCTGGATCTTCTACACCTTTTAACTTGTTCATGAAGCGTTCTTGTGCATCCACTTTAATAACGTTCATATGGAAGCCTTCGCTAAATGTTTTCATAACGCCTTCTGCTTCACCTTTACGAAGTAAGCCGTGGTCAACGAAAATACATGTTAATTGGTCACCGATTGCTTTATGAATTAATACTGCTACAACAGAAGAGTCTACACCGCCACTAAGTGCGCATAGTACTTTTTTGTCTCCAACAGTTTCACGGATCTTCTCTAATTCTACTTCGATAAAGTTCTCCATGTTCCATCCTTCAGAACAACCACATACGCCGAATACGAAGTTTTTAATTAAATCGTTACCGTGCTCAGAGTGACGTACTTCTGGGTGGAATTGTACACCGTATAAGTTTTTCTCTTCATTGCTCATACCAGCAATTGGACAAGACTCACTTGTTGCATCTACTACGAATCCTTCAGGTAAACCAGTTACTAAGTCACCATGACTCATCCATACAACTTGCTCTTCTGGAAGGTTCGCATATAATTTTGATTCGTTCTCTACTTTAAGAACAGCTTTTCCGTACTCACGGTGGTTTGCACGCTCTACTTTACCACCGAAGTGTTGTGTCATCAGCTGCATACCGTAACAAATACCGAAAATCGGTAATCCTAGTTCAAAGATTTTTTCATCACAATGTAATGCACCTTCACCGTATACACTGTTTGGTCCACCTGAGAAAATAATCCCTTTTGGATTCATTGCTTTAATTTCTTCTGCAGTAATTGTATGCGGATGAAGTTCACTGTATACACCGAACTCACGAATTCGACGTGCTATTAACTGATTGTACTGACTCCCAAAATCTAAAACGATAATTGTATCGTGTTGCTTCTTCAAAATAATCACCCCAACGTTAGTTCTCGTATATAAATATTTTTACCAATTAGGCAAAAAGCATTACTAATATAATAAAAAAAGCCAGTCCTCCGCCTCTAGTCTCATAACAAAGAAAAGGCAGGGGTCTGGCTTTATAAAGAAAGATAGTCTTCCGCTCTTTATAAATATAAGACACACTGCCTTCATAGTCAGGTTGTTTGCGGTAACCCGGTAGAGACTCTCAAACCATATCATTGAGGATATATGAAGGATCGTTTTATATTATCTTCCTAGATTCTAACAATGAAGTATCAATATGGTCAAGAGAGAAAGCGACAAAATTCTACAGAAATTATTTTCCTTTTCTCAAAAACACAAAAAAACATCCGCTTCTATATAGAAGTGGATGTTTTTCGAGCGAACGGAATTACATCATTCCGCCCATACCGCCCATGCCCATGCCGCCCATGTCAGGCATTCCAGCAGCACCAGCTGGTTCTGGTTTATCAGCAACAACTGCTTCAGTTGTTAAGAACATAGCTGCAACAGATGCTGCGTTTTGAAGTGCAGAACGAGTTACTTTTGCTGGGTCTACGATACCAGTCTCAAGCATGTTTACCCATTCGCCAGTAGCTGCGTTGAAACCAACGCCTACTTTTTCGCCTTTTAGACGCTCTACAACTACAGATCCTTCTAGACCAGCGTTGATTGCGATTTGACGAACTGGCTCTTCTAGTGCACGAAGTACGATGTTGATACCTGTTGCTTCGTCGCCTTCAGCTACGATAGAAGCTACTTTCGTGTATACGTTCATAAGTGACGTACCACCACCTGCAACGATACCTTCTTCTACTGCTGCACGAGTTGAGTTAAGTGCATCTTCAATACGAAGTTTGCGCTCTTTTAACTCAGTTTCAGTTGCCGCACCTACTTTAATTACTGCTACGCCACCTGCAAGTTTTGCAAGACGCTCTTGTAATTTTTCACGATCGAATTCAGAAGTTGTTTCTTCTAATTGCGCACGGATTTGACCGATACGAGCTTCGATTTGTTGTGCATTTCCAATACCTTCAACTACAGTTGTGTTTTCTTTCGTTACAACAATTTTACCAGCGCGTCCTAAAGATGCAACTGTAGCAGATTTTAAGTCACGTCCTAATTCTTCAGTGATTACTTCGCCACCAGTTAAGATTGCGATATCTTCTAGCATTGCTTTACGACGGTCACCAAATCCAGGAGCTTTAACAGCTACTACATTGAATGTACCACGAAGTTTGTTCACTACTAATGTAGCCAATGCTTCGCCTTCTACATCTTCAGCAATGATAAGAAGTGGTTTACCTTGTTGTACCACTTGCTCTAATACTGGTAAGATTTCTTGAATGTTAGAAATCTTCTTATCAGTAATTAAGATGTATGGGTTATCAAGAACTGCTTCCATTTTGTCAGAATCAGTAATCATGTAAGGAGATGCATATCCACGATCAAATTGCATACCTTCTACTACGTCTAATTCTGTTGTGAATCCTTTAGATTCTTCTAAAGTAATAACGCCGTCGTTACCAACGCGCTCCATTGCTTCAGCGATTAATTGACCTACTTCTTCGTCAGCAGCAGAAATAGCAGCTACTTGTGCGATTGAAGATTTACCTTCGATTGGTTTAGAAATCGTTTTTAATTCTTCAATTGCAACAGTAACAGCTTTTTCGATACCTTTACGAAGACCCATTGGGTTAGCACCAGCTGTTACGTTTTTTAAACCTTCACGAATCATAGCTTGCGCCAATACAGTTGCAGTTGTCGTTCCATCACCAGCTACGTCATTTGTTTTACTAGCAACTTCTGCTACTAATTTCGCACCCATGTTTTCGAATGCATCTTCTAATTCGATTTCTTTTGCAATTGTTACACCATCATTTGTAATAAGTGGTGAACCGAATTTTTTCTCAAGTACAACGTTACGACCTTTTGGTCCAAGTGTTACTTTTACTGCGTTTGCAAGAGTGTCGACACCGCGAAGCATCGAACGACGTGCTTCTTCACTAAATTTAATATCTTTTGCCATAATAATTGACCCCCTTGAATTTTTAAATGTATATAATTAACCAATAATTGCTAAAATGTCACTTTCACGTAAAATCAAGTAGTCTGTACCTTCGTATTTCACTTCAGTACCTGCATATTTTGAGAAGATGATAAGATCACCTGCTGCTACCTCTAAAGCAACACGCTCACCATTTTCAAGCACTCGACCAGTACCTACTGCAATAACTTTACCCTCTTGTGGTTTTTCTTTTGCAGTGTCTGGTAATACAATACCACTTGCTGTTTTTTCTTCTGCTTGAACAAGTTCAATTACAACGCGATCACCTAATGGCTTTAGCATGAACAATAACCTCCTCATTTTGTTATGTAAATTTTATTTATTAGCACTCAACTCTCCCGAGTGCTAACACACTTATAATAATAAATAATCTCAATTTCTTTTGCAAGTAAAAAAATCATAATTTTTTCGCAAATTACTATATAAACGTTTCTATATATAATTGTTGTTTCTTCTACTACCTTTACTATATGAATCGTTGTTTCCACTTCTCGTATGTTACAATATGAAAGACACCCTAAGTTGTTTTCGCTACACGTACAACTTTTTCCTGTCTCCTATTTCATTTTTAAATACAGATTTACAAAAAAATCATAATACGATTGAACGTTTATATCACAGATAGGATATTTACATGTTATCCTACCTTATCTCATACACTAGAGTTAGAAAGGATGGTTAAGCCATTTGAAGAAACAATATTGGTGGATTATCGTTACATACATTTTAATGCAGTTATCTGGGATTGTTGGATTACCACTTCTCCTAAAAACAGGACTCTATGATAATAGAGAATTTACCATTGAGGAAAAAGGTCAAATCATAACTGGCCATTGGGCAATCATTAGCTTCTTTATTGCATTATGTATCGTACTTTGGTTACTTAAAACAGATATTCGTGACCGGCATTTAGATAAAATGCGCTCTTCTGCTCCAGCTACAATTGGATGGATTATTATCGGGTTCTTCTTAGCACTGTTCTCACAAAGTATTGCCGGTATGATTGAAATGCGTTTATTAGGGATTACACCTGGATCTGAGAATACAGCAAGGCTTATGGACATCGCAAGAACGACACCTTGGTTCCTTATTGTTATATCTATAATAGGGCCTATTTTAGAAGAAATCGTATTTAGGAAAATTTTATTTGGCACACTTTATAAGAAGTTTAACTTCTTTATTGCAGCTATCATTAGTTCGCTTGTATTCGCGGCGATTCATTTTGATTTTACTCACTTATTGGTATACACTTCTATGGGGCTCGTATTCGCCTTTTTATACGTAAAAACGAAACGAATTATCGTTCCTATTGCAGCTCATGTTGCAATGAATACATTGGTTGCAGTCGCTCAAGTTGTAGTAAGTAATGAGCACATTCAAGAAATGATTAAAGAAGCTGAAAAAATGCAAGGCTTTATCGGAGGATTTTTAATATGAGAAACTCACCATTGTTCATGGCTGCATTGTACTTCCTTCTTGGGTGTGTCTTCACACGCTTCGCCATTACGAACGTGACAGATACAATCTGGAATATGTGGACAATACTATTTGCAGTTATGGCAACAATTGATTTCAATTTGGCACTTCGCCTTATCTTAGTCAAATTCACAAAGAAAAAACAATAATAAAACGCAGAGGTTGTCCCCTCTGCGTTTTATTGTGGATAATTTTTCAAAAAGTAAACAAGCGTTTGTAACTCTACAGCTAAATCAATATGATGAATTCTTATATTCTCTGACACATTTAATCGTGCTGGCGTGAAATTTAAAATACCATGCACGTTCGTTTCTGCCAATCTATCTGCCACAGCTTGCGCTACTGTAGCGGGTACCGTTAATATTGCCACTTGTATATCAGTTGATAAACGCTCCTCTAATTCATCTAAATGATATACAGGAATTCCTCCGATTTCTGTTCCAACTTTCTCTTCACTAACGTCAAACGCCATTTCAATTTTTGTATTATTGTTTTTCGTGAAATTATAATGTAAGAAAGCGGTCCCTAAATTACCTACTCCAATAAGCGCTACACGTGTAATATCATCTTGGTCAAGTGTTTCACGGAAAAATGATAATAAATAATTCACGTTATATCCATACCCTTTTTTCCCTAACGCTCCAAAGTATGAGAAATCTCTTCGAATAGTTGCGGAATCAACCTTTACCGCTTCACTCAATTCGGCTGATGAAACACGTTGCTTACCAGAAAGAGATAAGTTTTGGATAAATCGATAGTATAGAGGCAATCGTTTAGCAGTGGCCTGTGGAATTTTCTGCTGATCCATATAACCTCTCCTCTCTTCCTATCTTTATTCATATACTTGAATCAAATTCAGAAGTTTAGCACTCATGAATTTCCTTGTATAATAAAGAGAAGAAGTATTCTCTCTTTATTTTAAACTATACACTATTTTTAGTATGATTGAGAAATATAAACATGGCAAAGTTAAGAAATTATTTGAGGTGAAAACATTGATTTTATTACAAGTGAATGGACTTTCGAAATTATACGGTGCAGAAACAATTCTTGCAAACATAAAATTGGAAGTACAAACAAAAGATCGTATCGCATTAGTCGGCCGAAATGGGGCCGGGAAATCTACATTATTAAAAATAATTGCCGGAGAGTTATCTCATGATGGTGGTGAAATTATAAAGCCGAAAGATGTCTCAATTGGGTATTTAGCTCAAAATACCGGATTAGAAACATCTTTAACAATTTGGGATGAAATGTTAACCGTCTTTACACATCTACAGCAAATGGAGACGAAACTTCGAAGGCTAGAGCAAGAGATGGGAAAAGAAGAAAACTTTTCAAATGCGGCTACATATGAGAGATTATTAGCTGATTATGACCAATTACAATTAGATTATAAAGATCAAGGTGGTTATCAGTACGAAGCGGATATCCGCTCAATTTTAAGTGGTCTTGGCTTCCCAGTTGAAACGCACCAGACGACAATTTCTACATTAAGTGGTGGACAAAAAACACGCTTAGCTCTTGGGAAATTATTATTAACTAAACCAGACTTACTTATTTTAGACGAGCCTACAAACCATTTGGACATTGAAACACTAACGTGGCTTGAACAATATTTACAAGGTTATCCTGGTGCGATTTTAATCGTTTCCCATGATCGCTATTTCTTAGATAAACTCGTTACACAAGTATACGAAATTTCTAATAAGGAAAGCAGACGATTTGTTGGTAACTACAGTAAATATTTAGACTTAAAATCAGCATTATATGAGCAAGAGATGAAACGTTATGAAAAACAACAAGATGAAATCGCTAAACTTGAAGACTTTGTTCAAAAAAATATCGCTCGTGCATCTACGACGAAACGCGCTCAAAGTCGCCGTAAACAATTAGACAGAATGGAATTATTAACTAGACCATTAGGTGATTCTAAATCAGCCTCCTTCCACTTCGATATTGAAAAACAAAGTGGAAATGATGTTTTGCAAGTAAAAGATGCAACTATTGGCTATGACGAGGAACCGATTATTGAACATGTAAATATGCGCTTAACTCGCGGTGACAGTGTTGCATTAGTTGGACCGAACGGAATTGGAAAATCCACATTATTAAAATCCATTGTGAATAAGTTACAGCTATTACACGGAGACGTTGCTTTCGGATCAAATGTATCTGTTGGTTATTATGATCAAGAGCAAGCCAACTTAACATCTTCTAAGCGAGTTTTAAATGAACTATGGGATGAATATCCCCTGCAACCCGAAAAAGAAATTCGCACTATACTAGGCAACTTTTTATTTACAGGGGATGATGTATTAAAACCAGTATCTTCTCTTAGTGGTGGACAAAAGGCTCGATTAGCTCTTGCAAAACTCATGATGCAAAAATCAAATTTATTAATTCTCGATGAGCCAACGAACCATCTTGATTTAAATAGTAAAGAAATTTTGGAGAATGCTTTAATTGATTATCCAGGTACTCTTCTATTCGTCTCACATGACCGCTACTTTATTAATCGCGTAACGACAACCGTTGTTGAGTTATCAACAGAAGGTGCACAGGAATATTTAGGTGATTACGATTACTACGTTGAAAAGAAAAATGAAATGATTGAGCGTGCAGAATTTGAACAACAAGAAGATGAAGTACCTGTTCAAAAAGTAGTTGCACAAGAAAAATTAAATTATCTCGAAGAAAAAGAACGTAAAAAGTTAGAGCGTCAACGTACTCGAAAAATTGAAGAACTAGAACAAAATATCTTAGGCTTAGAAGAAGAAATTGCTACATTAGAAGATCAGCTTTGCTTACCAGAAATATATGCAGATTATGAAAAGGCTAGTGAAATTACAACTAAAAAGCACACACTACAAGAACAACTTGAAGCTTGTATGGCAGAATGGGAAGAACTACATTTATAAAATAACTCTAACAAGGTAACTTAAATGACTAAAGTTACCTTGTTTTTTATTTCCCAAAAAAGAATATATTTAAAGGTCAGACTTCACCTGATTTATCCACAAGTTTATGCACATATCCACCTTTATAATATAAACTCCCAAATAACTTTTCCACATTATCCACAACCACGTAAAAAGTTATACACATTTTATGTACACAAAAAAACCATATTATCAACAGATAATATGGTTTTTATCCACAGGATGTGGTTAATTTTGTGTATAACTACGCTTCAATATCTAATCCTGGATTTGCATTTAAAGCTAATGTCGCGCGTTTTCCTTGTTCGTATGCAATTGTACCTGCAGCCGCAATCATCGCTGCATTATCTGTGCATAAAGATAGAGGCGGAATAATTAGCTCAATATTTTCTTTCTGTGCAAATTCTGCCTCTAAACGCGCACGAAGCCCTTTATTAGCAGCTACTCCACCAGCAAGAAGCACTTGCTTTACATTATAAGCATCTGCTGCACGAGACGCTTTCGTTACGAGTACATCTATTACACTTTCTTGGAAACTTGCTGCTAAATCTTCCGGTGCAATTTCTATACCGCGTTGTTTTGCGTTATGCACAGTGTTGATAACTGCTGATTTTAATCCACTAAAGCTGAAATCATACGAATCAGGTTCTAGCCACGCACGAGGCAAATCAATTGTTGGTTTTCCTTCATGCGCAAGGCGATCAATATGAGGACCACCTGGATAAGGCATTGATAATGTACGGGCTACTTTATCGTAAGCTTCTCCCGCTGCATCATCTCGCGTTTCACCAATCACTTCAAATGAACCATGTTCTTTCATATAAACAAGCTCTGTATGCCCACCAGACACAACAAGTGATAGTAACGGGAATTGCACTTCTTTTACTAAACGGTTCGCATAAATATGGCCAGCGATATGATGAACACCAACTAGAGGAATATCATGAGCAAAGGCCACTGCTTTTGCTGCATTTACACCTATTAAAAGCGCACCAACCAAACCTGGCCCTTCCGTTACAGCAATTGCATCAATATCCTCAAAAGTGATGTTCGCTTCTTTTAAAGCTTCTTCTAACACAACTGTAATTTCTTCTACATGGTGACGGGATGCAATCTCTGGTACAACTCCGCCAAAACGCTTATGACTTTCAATTTGTGATGCAACGACGTTCGCAATGATTTCCGTTCCATTTTTAACAACCGCTACCGCTGTCTCATCACAGCTTGTTTCAATACCAAGTATAATCGTATTTTTTTCCATTATATATTCACCCACATTACAAGACCATCTTCCTGATTGTCTGCATAGTATCGTTTACGAATCCCACCATTTTGAAATCCGTATTTCCTGTATAACTGCTTTGCTACTTCATTTGACACGCGTACTTCAAGCGTCATTGTTTTTACTCCTAATCCTTTCGCTTCGGAAATGACTTCTTTCAATAAGGCATCTCCTAGCTTTTGACCTCTGTATTCTGGCAGGATAGCTATATTTGTTATATGTGATTCATCAAGAATTATCCACAATCCACAATATCCAATTACGAGACCATCTTTTTCTAACACAACATAATGTGCATGTTCATTCATCTCTAATTCACGGTGAAAGGCATCTGCAGTCCAAGGAGTTGAAAAAGATGCTTCTTCAATAGCTACAATTTGAGCAATATCATCGAGTGCCATCTTTCTAAATATCATATCCATTTTCTATAGACCCCTAATTCTTTTGACTTTCTAACCATTTTGTTTCAGCTTCAGCTAAACGAAGGTAACTAGGAACAAACGTATGCACATCCTGCTCTTCTTTTTGTAATCCTAAGAATGCTAACTCACTTGGTCTTGGGTTATTCTTAGTAAATGGAGCAAATACAGCTTGATCACCTAAATGTTCTACAATTGTTTCTTTATGCAATTTAACATCGTTACCAATAAATAGAACAGGTTGTCCTTTATCTCTTAACATTTGCAACCAATCAACAATAAGAACAATTCGGTCTTCTTCTATAGAAGTTAAATTCTCTCCTTCATATGTATATAACCCAGTATAAATTTGCCCACGTCGTCCATCGAATAAAGGACAGATTAATCCATTAAAATTAACACCGTTTGCAGCCACTACTTCTAAACTTGATACACCTACAATCGGTATTTGAAGTGACCAAGCTAATGTTTTTGCAGCTGTTACCCCTATACGAACACCTGTATATGATCCTGGTCCAGCTGCTACAACGATTTTAGTCAATTCTTTCGGTTTTACACCACATTCTTTTAATAGTTGTTCTACAGCTGGCATAAGGCGTACAGAATGGTTTTTTGTTAAATTTGTAATGATTTCCCCAATCACGTTGTCTTCCTCAATAAGGGATACGCCCATTACGTAATTTGAAGTATCAATTGCTAGTACTTTCATCTTGTAATAGCTCCTCACATAATCTAATATAGCGATTTCCAATTGGCTCGAGTACAATTTTCCTTGTATCATCTCCAGCATGGAATAAGCTAATTTGTAACTTCTCATTTGGTAAATATGCTTCTATTAAATGAGCCCATTCTACTACTGTAATCCCTTCACCATAGAAATACTCATCAAATCCTAAATCTTCCTCACTTTCCGCTAAACGATACACGTCCATATGATATAGCGGTAATCTTCCTTTATATTCTTTAATAATATTGAAGGTAGGACTATTTACGACTCTTTTCACTCCAAGACCTTTTGCTAATCCTTTTGTAAAAGTCGTCTTGCCAGCTCCAAGATCACCTTCTAAAATAATTACATCTTGTGCCTTTACAAGTCCCCCTAATTTTTCTGATAATCTCTGGGTTTCTTCGGAAGATTTTGTTGTTATTTCATATTTACTCACAGACTTCACCTACTTTACTCACAATGTTCTCTGCTCTTTATTATACAGGTTTTGAATATATAAAAAAGTCCTTAGGAGTTTTCCTAAGGATAGTTTGACTGTCTTTATTAGTTTTGTTAAAACAAATAAAAAAATACGAAACAACTTGTTTCGTTCTTTTCTTTATATAAAATGGCGGTCCCGACCGGGGTCGAACCGGCGATCTCCTGCGTGACAGGCAGGCATGTTAACCACTACACCACGGGACCATTTGGTTGCGGGGACAGGATTTGAACCTGCGACCTTCGGGTTATGAGCCCGACGAGCTACCGTACTGCTCCACCCCGCGATGATATAAATAGCTTGGCGACGTCCTACTCTC
>NZ_AYMH01000036.1:0-6105 GCF_000633475.1 Bacillus sp. H1a
GTCATTGCGATTTCCATATTACTTCCTCCTCTTGTTTCGTATTAAGATGTGGTGAATCTTTATACCTTTATTATAGTAAGCGCTTACATTTATAACAATACATTTCTATATGCAATATTGCATATTTATACGTTTAGACAAAAATGGTACCATAGCAAAGTGAGAGTCTTTAAGGGTTCTCCTTAATAGGAGGAAACGATATGGAAAGAATGCAAGTGATTTATAGTAATCCGAAACTCAAGAGTTGGGTTAAACAGGTATTAGCTGTAGGCGGAATGTTAGGGTTCTTCTACTTGATGTTATATGTTTGTAGTTTCTTAATTGTTATGTAAATATATACAGCTATACTAGTGGAGTCTTGTCTACAGAGGTAAGGCTCTTTTTGTTGTACCTGAGGTGAACAAACTATACACAATACCTCTCAGACTCCTTTTTGAAAGTAAACTTCTATTCAAAAGTTTTACATTGAAGAATAAGAAAAAGGTTTGAGTATCTAAAATTGTGATTAAGTAGGGATTTAATAAAGACGACAGCGATCAGATAATGTTGAGCCACCTAATCGCTGTTGTCTTTAATTTTTAAGTTTAATTAAAAAATTTCTTCTTGTTATTTTTGATGTAGTTAACGACAATTACAAAGTAAATAATAGCTATGAGATTAATTATGCTTAATGTTAGACCTGATGGATTGGACCAGGGAAGTACAAAAAGCCAAAATACTACTAAAATTGAACTCAATACGTATAACCATTTGAATGGATCTGTCATTTTTAATTCCCCCATTTTTCCTTCTTTGATGATTTTATCTTTCAAGCAATCATCTCCTTTAATTAATTCATCAATGCTAATGTTGAATAAATCACTTAATGTAATAAGTGATTCAATATTTGGATAGCCTTTTTCAAGCTCCCATTTAGAAATTGATTGTCTGCTTATGTTTAATTTAATGGCCAATTCTTCTTGTGATAAATTATGTTTTAAGCGTTCTTCTTTTAGTTTTTTATAGAATTCCATGATTTCAACTCCTATAGTTTTATTTTTACTACAACTTATAAAAGTTTGTAAGAATCGCAAAGTAGAATAATGTAACTTAAGAGTAGCAAAGGTTTGGAACAGGTGGTTGCATGTGTTGGTCAATCAAAACGGACCTAGCGAAGCGAAGGGAGTATTTGACTTGACCAACTAGACTACACCCGAACCCTCTTGGCACTGAACAAACTACCGTTTGTTCCTGCCAACCGGCGAGGGAGTCCCTCAAGGATTGAGGGGTTGGGGAGTTCGATGGAGGGGGTCTGGGGAAGAGTTCCCCAGTGGGTTTGGGCAACGCCCAAGGTTTGGTTTTTCCATGCTAGGCATGGTTCGGCAAAGCCGACAAGCGTCGCAGACCCCTATCGATTTTGATGCGAAAGCGTCAAAATACGTATAGGGTTACTTTAATTGACTCCATTTCGTCGCTTTGCTAGACTTATGGTATCAATTAATCTAGGGAAAGTGGTGGCACTTTATGTTGGGTTCTATTTCATTTAATCAATCTCACCAAAGTTCATTAAGCCACAATAACAGAGAAAACATTCATGGGAATCCTGGCATAGATCCAGCCAGATTAGATGAGAATATTTTCTTTGTTCAAAAGGACATCCGAAGTGTATACAAAGATGTCTTTCAAGAAGCAGTGGACAAGTATAACGAGAAACAAAAACGGAATGACCGTAAGATTGATGACTATTATAACAAAATACATAAAGACGATAAGACACATGAGCAACGAGAACTCGTTGTAGCGATTGGGGAAGGCAAAGATGACCCAAAGTATAGGGAAGATAAAAAGGAAGCCCTGAAGCGCTATGCTGAAGCGTTTCAAGAGCGAAATCCAAACCTAGCGGTTTATAATATGGTTTTACATGATGATGAAGCCAATCCGCATTTACATATTAATTATGTACCCAATTTTGAAAGTAGTCGAGGATTAACGAGGCGTGTCGGAATGGATAGAGCCTTGCAACAACAAGGTGTAGGGGGAACAGGAGTAAAGTTAATTGCACATTGGAGAGAATTAGAAACAGCCTATATTGAGCAATTAGCGAAAGAACACATTCCGAATTTTGAACGTGCCAATGTAGGTTCACATAAATACATGAAAGTTCGTCAATACAAGGAATATGCAGAAACAAGATCAATTGTTGAGAATCAAGTACAAGAAAAAGAAACGCAATTACAAACGATTGACCATCATTTAAAAAATGTTGAAGAAAAAACAAACGAATTAGAAGTAGAGAAAAAGAGTTTGGAAAGTGATGTCGTTGATAAGTACAAAGAATTAGAGATAGTAAAACAACAAGTAGAGAGTGAAAGTGAAAAGCTGCAGCTAATTGGCGAGTGTCATGTAGAGTTAGAAAAAAGAGTGAAACAAATGCAAAAAGAATTAGATAGTGCTACGGATCAAGTACCAAATGAACCTGTTAAAATTCCATTTTTACGTAAAGAAGTAGTAATAGAAGTACAGGATAAAATGTTTGGAAAAGCTGAAATTACGAAGAAACAGACAAGAAATTATGTATTATCACCGGAACAATATCAAGAATTTACAAAACAAGTGAATGCAGCAGTTACGATTAAAAAGGATTATGAGCGTTTGAAAAAGACAGATTTTGTGAAAGAGAATGAGAGTTTAAAAGTGCATGCAGGGGGGTGGATGAAAGAAAATCGAACATTGAAACAAGAAAAAAGTCAGTTGCAAAAAGAAGTAGGTACATTAAATACTGAAATAAGCTCATTAAAAGCTCATATAAAGGATTTGCAGATTAATATAAGGGTTTTGTATCAGCAAACTAAAAAAACCTTTAAAGATAAATTTCAGACGTTTAGAGAGCTTATTAAAAATGAACTAGCTAATAAAGGTGTAAATAATCAATTTGAGCGTGAACATAAAAGAGAAATGGCTAGTAGACAACGAGGATTTGATAGGGATCGTTAGAAGATATTATGAGGAATTAAGTAAAATTTTGGGGAAACTTTGTTTGACAATATCTTGAGGGTATATGTGTGATAAAATAAAAAACGAGCCATGCTGGAACATGGCTCGTTTCAAAGGGTATTCAATGAAAATACCTAAAATTTTAAATGTCTGGTTATAGATTATCATAATTTGATTCATAATCAAATAGCAAAAAATAGGTATTTTTGTTGATTCCCTTAATTAGAGGAGGAATCGACAAAATGAAAGATGAAAATGAACATGCTTTAGGACAAGCTTTAAATCAAGCTAATAGAAATGCTAGAAAAAGAGATTTCGAGAAGGATGGAAAACAAAGAGATCAGGCTGAAGAACTTAAAAAATCTCTTTTACAACAGTTAAAAGAATTAACCGGAGAAGACCATTATGTTGGAACTAATAAAGATCCATTTGCTGGAGAACCTTTTAATCAAGTAATGCATAGAAATTTAGATTTATTGAATAGTATTGGCTATTTAACTCAAGCAGAAGAAAGTTTTTTATTTAGAATTCAAGCTTATTTGGAATTTAGAAGTAATGTCATTATTTGTAGAGATGATAAATTTAAAAGGAAACAAAAGAGTATTGAGGACGATTTTGAGCTACCAAGAGCGGCAACTGTTTCTGAAATTGCTGAAATGATAGGGAAATCAAGAGAAAAAACTTCTTTGGTTATGAACTCATTAAAGAAAAAAGAGATTTTACTTAATCCAGAAGGTGCTGGACAAATTATTGAAAATGGTCGTACTGTAAGCCCTAGAACATGGATAATAAATCCTTACATAATGATTTGTGCACCTCGAAAAAATGAAGTGAAACTTGATAAATTGACAATGAGATTGTTTCAATATTCTTTAAAAAATCTTAAAGATCAAAATGGCAAAAAGGTGAAATTGCCAGCTAGATTTTTCTAGACTGTATCAACTGATACAGTCTATTTTTTTATGTGTTTTATAACCTATTTGGAATTTTTTAGGTGTGACGAAAACGTCACAAAAAGGGTTAAAAGTGTGACGTTTTCGTCACACCCCCAAAAGTGCTATAAACCCTTGGTATAACTGGATTTATAGCACTTTTTAGTAATCGTCTCTATTATCACTATTATTAAAGGGCTAAAAGTTCCGCAAGGAACAGGTAGTATTTTTGAGTAAATAACGCTCAAAAATCTCCACCTTCATAATAAAAAAGTCGGTTCGTTAATCCTCACCTAAAAGCTAACGCTTTTCTTTTTTATTATGTCCTTGCAAAACTTTTTTCGGCTCGTGTGCTTTTCTCGCCAAGCCGACAGACAAAACGCAAGATAATGGTTATCGACTTGGATTAGCAAGTATACGAGCCGAACCGCTTAGATCATTCGTTCTGAAATAGTTCTTACTCGAAAATTGATACGGAATACGTGGGGTTTCGCCCCCACACGACGAGCCAGCACTCTAGCCAAAACGCAAGTTTTCAACCAAAAACAAAACCATAAAAAAGAAGTATTTAATACTTTAGGAACTAAACTGAAACTCTTGCATAACATATAATTAGGAAAAACAGTTTTGGAAACAAAACGCCATTTCCATCGGGGCAACCCGAAGGGAAGACCGATGTCTTCCCACCCTACATAAAAAGGCCACCTTAGGGTGGTCTTTTTCAATTTTAGGTAATTTTCAGGTATGATGAATTTCTCTTATTCAATATGCTGATACGTTTAATACATGGGGTTCACACTTGAAAACAGGGAGAAAATAGCATGATAAAACATTTTTACACCTTAGAATCACGTTATTATAAAGAAATTTGGTAGTCTTTAATTAGCCTTTAACTTAACCTCAAACTTAAGGGAGATGTATAGATGAACATTGGTAGACAAATACAATATTTTCGTAAACGGGATAATATGTCCCAAGAGAAGTTAGCAGAAAAAATTCATGTTTCCAGACAATCTATTTCTAACTGGGAAAATGAAAGGAACTATCCAGATATTCATAATTTACTAATGATGAGTATTCTTTTTAATGTCTCCCTGGATGATTTAGTTAAAGGAGATGTAAAGATCATGAAAGAAGAACTTCAAAAATCAACTTTCTTTAAGTGGAGTTACATCATGTTAGCATTAATGATTATACTTCCTATTTCTATTGCACCTGTATTTTACTTTTTTGGTTATTATGGTCTTATAATACCTGTGGTACTTACGATTTTGCTTATGTTTTCATTACAGCAAGTTGAAAACATAAAAAAAGAGCATAATTTAAAAACTTATCGTCAAATAGTTGATTTTATAGAGGGAAAACCTGTAAGTGAAGTAAAGCCTAATATAAAAGACAAATTATTAAAAATAGGTTTGATGCTTGCAAGTGCTTTAATTAGTTATAGTTTGATTTATTTAGGATTGAGTGTATTTGGAAGATAACTTAGAAAACTATTAAAAGTCCTCCGGATTGTTTAACTGGAGGACTTTTGTGTTTACATAATCATCGATATAGGAAGTAGTTTTAAGCATTAGGTAATATAAATTTCATTTGCTGGCTCTTATTTTCGGCGGGTTTTTAGCTTTCGCCAAGCTGAACCGCCAGTTAGCGAAAGGCAAGGCGCTGAATACATTTACAAAATGACAAAACTGTAAGAATACACGAATGTTTGTAAGAAAGTTCGATGTTTTCCTTTTTCTTTTTTTATTATAGTGAAAAAGAAGAACGAAATATTCTCTTATGTAGGAAAGGAAGATAATAATGATTGATCTATTAAATAAATGGATGTTAGAAAGTACAGGCAATTTCAATATCGTTGTAGGACTTACAGCACTTCTATTTTTGGGTTCAGTAATTGCACTTATTATTATTTACAAAAAAATTGGTAAACCAGATGAAAGAACAAATGGTATTTATTTTAAAATTATTTCTTGTATGTTTTCTACTCAAATTCTAATGAATTGCATATTTATTTCTTTAGTTGGTAAAGATATCGAGAATTTCCGTCAAATCTTTATATTATTTGAAGCCCTGGTAATCTTCGTTGGAGCTATTTATTCGTTTAAATTATATAGACAGGAATATAAATAATTCACTTATAAGAAACAATAAAAAACAGTAGTGATTTTATACACTACTGTTTTTTATTGTTCATTTT
>NZ_AYMH01000037.1:0-138539 GCF_000633475.1 Bacillus sp. H1a
CATATTTGGTGTATGGTCTTTCTTGCTATAATAATATCCATATAGATTGTATTTTAAATAAAAAAGGATTATATGCAATGAATCAAATTTTAGAGGATGCAAAACAACTATTACATCATGAAGAAAACATTTTATCCACTTTAAGATGTTCACTTACTGGCTATATTATTACGCATAATGTCCCTCGTTCCGGATTGTTACTTGCCACTAATAGGAGGGTTATTTTTTATGGACAATCATTCAAATATTGTAAAAATGCATTGATTACGGAATTTGAATATAAAAAAATCCTATCCATAGAGACGAAAAAAACATTCTTTGATAAAAAACTAATATTTTACTATGAAGACGAATATATAACGGTGGGACAAATTTTAAGCTCGAATATTGAAGGGTTTTTAAATGTAATACAGAGAAAAAGAATTCAATAAAGTGAGACTTTAATCGGTGGGGATTCATTCATCCCCCACTGATTATTAGCCCACACCAATCGGGCTTTTACGGAATAAAATACTGTTCAGCTAAAAGAGAAGTACAGTTCACCTTTCTTACAACTGTATTTCTTTTTCATTTTTACTCCTCTCATCCACACTTCTCTTAATTTACTTATCACTCTTATGTCTGTAACCTATTATTCAAATTGAAAAATTTCATATGGAAAATTATGTTATGATTAACTTATACATATTTTGGAGGGGAAATAGTGAAAAAAGCTATTATAGTATTAAGCATCCTATATCTTATTTTAACTGTACATACGGGAGCTGTTCTTTTAGGAAAAGAAGATTATAGAGGTGCTATCAATACATTAAAGGAAACGAAGGAAGTCTCTTCCTTTCAATCTGCAAAAGACGGTGTGATTTTATTAAAAGGAACATTAACTACTACACAACCTATTACAGAGGAAAAACTTCAAAATAAAGAATTCGCACTTCTTGAAATTAATACATATAAACGACGAAAGGCAAATTGGAAAAACATTGATACCGAGCAGCATATTGCAAAGCAGCTCTTACTAAACAATGAAGCTCTTCCTGCATTAAAAGAAATCCGCTTCTCAATGGAACCAATTACACTGTCAGGCAAAGATATTTCCACCGAAGACTACACACTAAAAAAAGATGATACTCAATTAACAATTAAAGGTAAAGGATACCGATACACAGGCATAGAAAACAAATCAGACACTCTTATTTTTGGTATAAAAAAAGGAGATACACTTGAAGGTTATAGTGGCTCTGAAATTCTAATAGGAAAAACAAAAGAGGACATTGCCAGCAACATGAAACTATATACTTTTGCTGAAAGATATGGCCCATTTATTTGGATTGTAGCTACAATTATTCTTATAAGTATTGTTATATACTTGTTCCGTAAAAATAGAAAAACAAATGAACTTTCTCAACCAATAAAACAAGACCATTAAAAAAGGCACCATTTCGGTGCCTTTTTTATTTTCCTTATTTAAGCTTCAACCGATTGATTTTCAGCAATATTTCTAAATTGTCGTTTATGCATCCAAGTTAACGAAGCGATTGTACCGAGTGATAATAAAACGATAAAGATCATTAATATCCCTATATTTTGCCACATGAAGTTAAAATCTCCGCTCGATACTACTGCTTTAAAGCCTGATACAGAGTATGTCATCGGTAACCAGGCATTAAAGTGTTGTAAAAACTTCGGAATTAATTCTAGCGGGAATGTTCCAGCACTTGTTGTAAGCTGCATAATTAATGTTAAGATAGCGATGAAACGCCCTGCGTCACCAAACGCTGTTACTAAACACTGAATTAATGAAATAAATGCTAAACTCGTAACAATACTAAAGAGTATAAAGTATGGAATACTTTGTACTTCTACACCTAATCCGAACAATAATATGAAATCTGCTACTATTGCTTGAATAATCCCTACTGATAATAAAACTCCAAACTTACTAATAAACCAGCTAAACCCTGATTTCGGAACGCCTACTGTATCACGTAATGGGTATACGATAGATAATAAAAGTGCCCCAACGAATAAACCGAGCGATAAGAAGTACGGCGTAAATCCTGTTCCGTAGTTTGGTACTTCCGTCATTCTCTCTGTCTTTACCTTTACTGGGCTTGCAAACATATCATACGTTTTATCTGTTCCTTTTACTTCACCTGTTTTTTCTGCGCCTTCACCAAGTTTCTCAGCAAGTTCACCTGAGCCGTCGTTTACTTTTACGAGTCCATCTGTCACTTTTCCTGAGCCATCTGCTAGTTTATTTACTCCGTCGATTAGCTGGGTTGAGCCAGTTGATAATGTGCCTAAGCCTGTTGTTACTTGGCCTGAGCCATTGGCTAACTTGCTTACCCCACCAACTAATTGGCCTGTTCCTCCTGATAATGTGCCTAAGCCTGTTGTTACTTGGCCTGAGCCATTTGTGACTTGGCTAGATCCCCCCGCTAACTGATTTATCCCCCCAGCCATTTGATTAGCGCCGCTAGATAATTCACCTAAGCCACCATTTAATTTCCCTAAACCACTTGTCACTTTTCCTGAGCCGTCTGCTAATTGATTTACACCTGTGATTAATTGATTCGATCCTGTAGATAATTCACCTAAACCACCACTTAGCTTACCTGCTCCATTTTTCAATTCATTAACTCCACTTACAAGCTTCGGCCCATTTTCAGCCAATTTACTAACACCAACATTTAATTCTTTACTCCCTTGTGCTACATTATTTGCTCCAAGTTTCGCTCCCCCTAACTCTTTACCAAACCCTTGGAAATTAGTAACGAATTTATTTTGCTCTTTTGCTAATTTTTCGATACCAGCTACTAAACCATTTAGATTTTCTGGAGTTGATACCTTTGTTTGTACTCCCTCTCTCTCCTCATTCATTGCACTTTTTAATTGTGATACATTTTTATTTGCTGTACTTGTTGTACCAACAAATTCTGTTGATTTCTTTTGAACTGCCTCTGTGCTTTTCTTAACATTTGCTATAAATGGTTCTAACTTATCTTGATATTCTTGTGGTAGACTTGCGATTTGTTCTTTCAAAGCTGCAACATCTTTTGTTGTTTGATTTGCATTCTCTGCATTAGATAGAGAATCTTCTTTTAGTTGTCCAACGCTTGCCACTGTTTTATTTATCTCTGTATTTACTTGTTGTACTGTATTAGACGATTTCTGTTCATTTGATTGATTAGTTACAACACTTTGTACTTGATTGTTTAAATCTTGCAAACCTTGCTGAATTTTTTGCGCCCCTTCTTCTAGTTGATCTTTTGCACCATCTAGTTTCTCTAGACCACTTGAAAGTTCGCCTGTACCTTTTTGTAATTTGTTAGAGCCTGCAGAAGCACTTTTCAAGCCATTATTTAATTCAATAGATTTATCCTCTAAATCTTTTAAACCACCATACAATTGACCTGAGCCATCAGAAAGATTTCCTATCCCTTTTTGTAACTCACCCGATTTATTAACTAGCAAATTTAAACCACTATTAACTTGACTAGAACCACCGTAAAGCTGTCCTGCTCCATTTAATAGCTCAGTAATTCCAATCTTCATTTCTCCTGTTTTACCGTTTAACATATTTAAACCCTCGGTTACTTTACTTGAACCATCTGTTACCTGATCAGATCCATCTAACAATTTATTAATACCTGTTGTCATCTCTCCTGACTTTCCTTGCAACGTATAAAGACCGTCAGTTACTTTTCCAGAGCCCTCTAACAACTGGCCAACTCCATCCTTCATCTCCCCAGACTTCCCTAGCAGCGTATGAAGTCCATCCGTCACTTTACTTGAACCGTCATGCAATTCACTAGCTCCGTCATGTAATTTATTTGCTCCATCCGCTCCATCTGCTAATCCTTTTGAGACATCTTTTATGGAATCAAACATTTTCTCTGCATATGTTTTCGTTAACGTACTTGATACTTCACCTTTAATTTTTTCGATTGCTGTTCCGCCAATTTGTGAAGATAAGAAATTTAAACTTTCATTTGGAATATATTCTAAGTTTAATGGTTTCGGATCGTCCTTTAATAACGTTGTAGCATTGCTAGAGAAGTTATCAGGAATACGTACTAACATGTAATACTTCCTGTTTTCCATTCCTTCTTTCGCTTCTTTTTCACTTACAAATTCCCATTTAAAACTTTTATTATCTTTTAAGTTATCAACGAGCCCTTTCCCAACTTCAATTGGTTTCCCATCAAATACTGCACCTTTATCTAAATTGACTACCGCGACCGGTAAATCTCCTAACTGTTCATACGGATCCCAAAAAGCCCATAAAAACATACCCGCATATAAAATCGGCACAAATAAAACCGCAATAATTGGGATTAATATTTTTTTACTTTTTATAATCTCTGCAAATTCTTTACTAAACAACTTATACCCTCTCATAATTTCTCCCCCTTTTCAAAATGACCAAAATCTTAATTCAGTCATTTATACGCAAACAAAAAGGCTATATTCTGTTCATACATATGCCTTATCCCCGAATTTATTACTATGCAACTTTTTCTCAATATAATTGTAAATTTTCTATTATCCCTCCTAAATTAAACGTATGACCAATTTGTTCATTTAGTCATTTTTTATAAAATTAAAAGGATTATCTTAATTTGACAATCCTTTTAGTAAATAAAGTTCGAATAATTCCGAGATTTTTTCTTTTTCTAACGGTTCATGATTTTTCTCCCAATCAAAAATAAGGGATACGTATAGGCGAAGCATAATAAATGCTGTAATTTCTGGATCACACTTACTAATTTCACCTTTTTCAATCGCAATCTCTAAATAAGATTGAATGAAAGAAACGATTTCCACATCTACTTGTTGCATCACTTCTTGTACTTCTTTCGTTCCCATATCACGTTCTTCTTGAATGAGTTTAATCATGAGCTGATGTTCTTTTCTAAATTCTAAAATGCTATATAATGCCTTATGTACATTTTCAAAAAATGAAATATCTGAACGAATTGCGTCTTTTGCAACTTGCTTCATTTCTGTAATTAAATTAGAAATAATTTCGCCAAATAGTTCTTCTTTATTTTTGAAAAAAGTATAAATTGTTCCTTTTCCTACATTCGCTAACTTCGCGACTTGATCCATCGTCGTCGCCTTATAACCGAATGCTGAAAAAGACTTTGTTGCAGCTTCAATAATAGAACGTTTTCGATCTATAGCCACATCGTCACCTCCAAAAATGACCAATTGGATAATATAGTCAACCGGTACATATTTGATATTACCACACGCTTACATTCTATACAAGTTCTCTTTTTTAGTTATTCCCAGTATGAAAAAATTCCAGTCAATTTATATAATACTGTCATAGTGTATCAGAAGAAAAGAGAAAAAGAAAAGGTGATCTTAAGATATAAATCTCAACATCACCGTTTTACTATTTCAACATAGAAAGCATAATTCTCTCTAACTCTTCTTTATGTATATGATCGAATAGTGCTTTTTCTAGTTTGTCTAAACTAGAATTCAATATGCCCTCTCTTTTCCTTTCACTCTGACAATCATCTTCTACAGTGAAACCTTACTTAACAGCACATAAATTTCTCTTTTTCTAATAATCAAATAAAAAAACAAGAAAATCTTTACAATTAATAGTAATATAGAACATAGACATATTTATAAAAATAGTGGAGGCTTTTTCAGTCATGGTGCGTGCGCTTCGTTTAAATATAAAGCAAGCTTTTGGTAATCGTGTTTCTTTAATTATTATGTTTAGTGGATTAGCTCTTATTTCTATTTATCATTATTATTATGTTATTCGTTATTTAGGAGACGCAGCGAATGAGTCGATAACAACAGCTGTTAAATGGATTGGATTTAGGGATAATGAAATGGATGTTTATTTATTATTAATGCCAGTTATTGCAAGTTTACCATTTAGTACAAGTTATAATTCCGATAAATCCGATGGTTTCAAAGCTTTTATAAGTAAGGAAGTTTCCATATTCTCGTATTCCTTTACAAAGTATATCGCTACATTTTTCTGTGGAGGATTTCTTTATACTTTACCATTCATTCTTTCTTTATTATTTTGCAAATTAACAATTCCAAATGGAACACCAGCCGCCGGTACTGGCATGATAAACGACAACGGGATGTTCGCAGAGTTATATTATTCTTCTCCCCTTACTTATATTTCTATATATATTGGGATTAATTTTTTATTCGCTGGTTTAATGGCCCTCTTAGGTTTAGCAGCGTCCACATGGTCACAAAAGGATTACATGGCAATTCTGTTTCCATTTGCAGTTACTTCCATTCCTTACGTCCTAATAAATACAATATTCCCTACAATTGGCGGAGCACCTATTCATTTGTATGATCCGAAACAACCATTACAGGGAATGTCACCGTACATTTTAATTATGCAATGTGTATTTTTCTTCCTTGTCGGCTTATTCATGTATATAAAAGGTTTACAACGGGACAAAAAAAGGTATATGAGAAGACTTCAAAGGCGAGATCGATGTAGAAAGGCGTTTCAACCATTATAAAAACCTAGTTTCCTTATGTTACATAGGAAATTAGGTTTTTATTATTATTAAAAAAGCTAAATGCAATACTGCACTTTTAAGGTGTACCAGCCAAACTCCACAGAATAACAATAGCTGCATAATAAATTGCTCTAACACCTACTACTAAACATAATAAAATAATTGCGTATTTACTTAATTCCTCTTTAGCACCTAATACAGTAAAGATAACTGCCAAACCAAAGGTTATATAAGAAATTGCGTTGTTTATTGCAAAATACAACGTATCTAAATGCTGCATAAGCCCTGTTATGTCTGCTACAAACTGAAACAGTACAACAAGACTGAAAAAAATACCAAGCTGATTCATTAATCTCCCATTTAATCGGGCTAACATCTTTTGTCCCCTCCTTCCAAAAAAAAAAAAATATTCAATTAATTTTATCATAAAACTTACAAAAAAAGGATTTTCTATATATAATCCTAAAAATTAGTTATATACTATTAATTTATTGCTCGGGCCTCTTTCCACAAAATAAAGAACGCTTAGATACCTAAGCGTTCTCTCACTTTAAGAAGCCTTCTTCAAATCAATTTGAGCAAGTACTGGATCGTGGTCACTTACACGTCCATGTTCTTTCATAATGTTTGAATTTAAGTGTACAGGGTCTATAATTGTGTGCGGTGCGATATTATTCGTTACTAAAATATGATCTAGCACTTGTGCGTTCCCCTCATGAATGTACGTGTAGCGGTTCTCTTTCGACAATGTGTTTAACATATCTTTTAATATCGTTCCTTGCATTTCCTTTAGTGGTTTTGAAAATTCGAAATCATTCATATCACCTAGGACAACAACTGGCGCATTTGTTTTCTTTTCTTGAATACCTTTTACAAAACGATTCACTTCTTGTGCTAATTGCACTCGTTTCTCTTCACTCTTTAATACGAGCGGCTGTACTTTTCCAAATGGCGTTGCATCTCCTAATTTTGAATTTAAGTGATTTGCAACTACAACGATGTTTTGTCCTTGGAACGTAAATTCTGCCGCTAATGGTTTACGTGTACTTTCAAATAATGCATTTTCGTCTCCGATGCGAACTACATTTTTATCTAGTAACTTCGGTACTGTCGCTAATTTTACACGTGATGGGTTATAGAAGAAACCGACGCGAATGTTTGCTCCAGGCGCTCCTCCGTCTTGATTGTTTTTCGGCGCAACTTCTACATACTCATACTTCGGTCCACGAATTTCTAATACGGCATCAATAATACGTTTTGCACTTAAAGAAGCATCTGTTGTACCGTCATTTATTGTTCCATTATTATCTTGCATTTCCTCTACACCGATAATATCTGGCATTTTTAAATTGTATTTAATAGAATAAGCTAACGCTTTTACTTTCTCATCTGATGTTTCTTTTTTATTCGCTGAGAAGTTTTCAATATTATATGTAGCAACTGTTAACTTATCAAGACGTGGCTGAATATTTGCCCCTACTTGCTTAAATCCACCGTCCGTTACAGATGGTAATTCCGTTACTGGCGAAATGCGGTATGAACCGTAGTCATATCCTACTACTCCTGTTATATCTCCAATGAAAGTATCTCCTACTTTCGCTACATAATCACGAGGTACCTTTACAGAAAGACGTTCTGGGTTTAATTGGTCTTCATCTAAAAGTGGTGTACCAAATTGTGTTACCACCTTATTGCCACCATTTTTAACCGTTACGTATAAGTTACCATTTTTCTGAGGAGCGATAATTTTTGGTGTTGGCATCGTAACGCGCATGCCTTCTACACTCTCATAAAAATCAATTGCATCTTCATTCGGATCAAATAAACCAAATGCATCATTATCAATAATTTGATCAGGGATTTTCACGCCATTTTCCCCTAGTACAATCGGTGCTGGTAGTTCTTGATTATTTGCAAGTACTGAAATACGACTCGCCTTAATTTCTGTCGTCGTTAAATCTGTTTCAAATCGCTCTGCATATCCAGGTCCAACATATTCTTCTACTTCTCCATCAACTTGAATAAGATCTCCTACCGCTACATTCGCATCTTTTTTGTATACATAAATACCTTCTGACGTAGCTGGGTCATTATCCGGTTGATTATCTTCTATATAAAAACCATTTTTATCAAGCGCTGTGACAACGCCTTCCACATTGTTTACTTTCTTCCCGTTATAAGGAGAAATATGTGATTTCCCTTGAATATCATGAATACGAACTGGTTCATTGTTTACGATAATAAATGAAAATGTCGAAACCGCTGAAGAAGTAAGTCCTTCTTTTTCTGCGATTGCTTTCACTACACTATTTTCATTCACTATAATTTGTCCGTTATAACGAACACTTTTATTTGTAGGATTAGCCCCATCTAACGTATAGTAGATTGTTGCTCCTTCTGTATTCGTTGTTAATGTTACCGCTGTTCCTTTTGCAACTTCCCCGCCGTTTGGTGAAGCCACTACATCGCTAACACGGTTTTGTTCTTTCCCTTGAAACTTATGAGCTGTTACTGATTTTAAACCTGGACTACTAAAATATAATTCAAGAGTCCCTGTTAATTGAACTTTCTTACCGATATTTTCAGGGTGATCTTTCACATTTACTGCCGATCTCACATCGCCTTTTGGCAATTGAACAGGCATTATCTTGTCTGGATTCGTTTCGTTTGGCGAATCGGCAATTGCTACATTTGTGTCGTCAAACTTAGCCGGATCCTTGGTGTATTTAGAAGGACTTTGCGTATATCCGACAATATATCCTTCCACTATCCCCTTCGTTTTCCCTTGCTGCTTAAATACTTGAATTGCTTTTTCTACCGACATAGAAGCATTTTCTTCTGCTTGCGCTAAAGTTCCAGTAAATGAAAGCAATAGTATCAATGATAAAAAGACACTTAAGAGTTTCTTCACAGCCATTTTCCTCTCCTTAATTCATATTTTCTCAGCATTTCTATCATAACAAATGATTCGTTATATAGAATGATATTTCGACAAGTTTTACAAAAAATTTATTTAATTTACAAGTTTTCAAACTATAATACAAAATAATAATTTTACACCTTCTACGAATGCGATTTATAATATTAAAGAGATAAAAAACAGAAAATATCGAAAGTTCATTGGCATGTAAAATGGATTCATTTGAATAGGAGTGATTGGATGCAAGCACAAACCGAAACATACCGCGCAGCTATGAATGGAACATTAGAACGTCATTTTTCAGATATGATTGCTGTTATACCAACTAGAATTACAATTGATCAGTTAAAACAACGGCTAGAAACTATCTCTACTAAAGTTGATGAGTTAAAAATTGTCTATAGTGATGAGACAAGCCTTATTGTAGAGTTACATCTGGATGAAAAAGTCATACCATATGAGCTACACATAGATGAAACGGATGATCCAGAAGAATATAAAATGTACAATAGACAAGATTCCACAATCGTAGATCATACTTTTGAAGATGCTGCTTTTGGCACTGAGATTTTCACACGTACACTATTTGTAGGCGATGTACTCAGCTGTTTTTTCCATCAGTTGCAATTTTTATGGCACCTTGCACCGGACTTGTTATTTGTAATCGATTCTAGTGCAGCCATGAAGGTCATATCTAGAAACTATATTGAATATCACGTTGAGAATGAATTATTGCCTGACATTCCTGACTTATACGTTATTCATTCTGTTTATGAAGACGATACAGAAGGCGAGCCTACGCAATATTGGTTTCATACACACGGCCTTTTAAGAGCAGGCGTAACAGAAATAGAATTAATTATTCCAAATCGCATTTCTTCCTACTACGGCATTGGCGATCTTTTTCAAACATTTGCTAATAATGCCGTTGAGAATGGCCAAGTCCCAATGAATGAGTCTATCGTTATCGCACATAGTCAGCAAGGTTCCATACATACAGTAGCCGTTCCGTGGGAAAAAGGTTTATCTTACATTGGACATAAAACGAGTATGGATCAATTATCTTCAATTGAGGATGAAGAAGTGAAGCTACAGCCAATCGATGCACAAAACGTATTTCTCGGGGGGATGGATGACCGAGATGAATACCATCAATCTCCATCTGTTCTCTTGTTTAAATGTAATACTACAGAAGAATATATCGAAAGCTTTTTCAAAGAACACGAGGAAGCTACAGGGCTCATGTTCTATAAAACAAATAGTGAAACGGATCGTATGGCTTATAATGCAAAAAATACTTTCGGGTATTTCAGCAACATTTTTCACATTGAGCAATCGAATGAAGATTTTCGTTTTCTCGCTAAGTTTGGTGTCTCCTACGAAGAGGGAAAAAGTGAACATATGTGGTTTGAAATGCAAGACATTATGGAAGATATGATTCAAGGAATACTCATTAATGAACCGTATTTTATTGAAGATATGAACGAAGGTAATTCTTATCATTTAGATTTTGAAAATTTAACTGAGTGGGTTATATATGCTGGAGATGCAGTTATAAAACCAAATAACTTATATATGTTTATTGGCTAACAGGTATTTTATTCAATAAACAAAACGCCTTCAATATAATTGAAGGCGTTTTGTTTGAAATATTTTAACGTGCGACTAATTCAGTCTCCATTACTTTCTCCAAATGAAATAATACATGCTTTGCCGCTAATTCTCCTTGATTAATACACGCAGGAAGACCAGAACCAGCGTAAGAACTTCCGGCTAAGTATACACCTGGTAATTCTTTCTCCATAAATGTTGTGAGCTTTTTCATTCGCTCTTTATGGCCTACTGTATACTGAGGCATCGCTTCTTTCCAGCGGCTCACAATTGTGAATTCTGGATCTGCTGTAATATCCATCGTCTTTTGTAAGTCCTCTAATACGAGCTGCACAATTTCCTCATCCGTTTGTTCGACGATCGCTTCATCACCAGGGCGTCCGACGTAACAGCGAAGGAGTGCTTTTCCTTCTGGCGTTGTATGCGGCCACTTTTTATGAGTCCACGTACATGCTGTAATGGAGAAGTCACTATTACGTGATACGACAAATCCCGTTCCGTTAATATCACGCTGAATTGCAGACTTTGGAAAAGCTAATGCCACATTCGCAACTGATGTAGACGGAATGTTACGGAAGAAACGAAACTGCTTGTACTGCGCAAACATAGACGGCAATCCTTTATGCGGAGCTGCGACTACAATCGCATCTGCTTCCATTTCTTTTCCGTTACTAAGAGTAATCGTATAGCCATCACCAAGTTTTGCGACTTTTTCAATACGCGTTCCCTTCAATACCGTACCTTCATGAATCTTCGCTTCAAGAGATTCTACTAAAGATTCTAAACCGGTTTTCACAGTTTGAAAGATTCCTTTTTTCACTTCGGTCTTCTCTTCTTTCGGAGCAAGCGTACGCATACCGAGTGAAATACTACGGTGCTCCTGTTCAATTTGATAAATTTGAGGGAATGTTGACATTAAACTCATTTCATCAATATCCCCTGCATAAATACCCGATAATAATGGCTCAATTAAATTTTCAACCACTTCATTTCCTAGACGGTGTCTGAAAAATTGCCCGAGTGATTGATCAGAAACTGGTTTTGATCTAGGCATTAATAAGTCAAAACCAGCTCTTAATTTACCAATTGGGGAGAACAATCCGGAAAATAGAAACGGAGTAATTTGCGTTGGAATTCCCATCATTGACCCGTTCGGCATTTTGTGTAACCGATTGTTTACGAGAACGAACGATTGACCTGTCGCATTATTTACAAGTTCATCGCCAAGTCCTAATTCTTTCGCTAATCTAGCTGCGCTCTCTTTTCTCGCTAAGAAAGAATCCGGTCCACGTTCAATTGTAAATCCATCTTTTCGAACGGTTTGAATTTTCCCGCCAAGTTTACCCGACGCTTCTATAAGCAATGTATCGAACGGCAAGTTTTTTTCGCGAATTTCTTTTTGTAAGTAATACGCTGTCGATAGGCCTGTAATGCCACCGCCGACGATCACAACTTTTTTCCTCAAAATAGTTTCCCCTTCCCTTTTAGTATTACAATACTTCTTCTTTTTTCTTTAATACAACATCTGTTAAGCAATCAATAAATGCTGCTGATGCGTTTGGCATTTCTGAACGATAATATTTCGCGCCAATTTCGTCTGTTACAACTTTACACTCGAAGTCATTGTCATATAAAACTTCTAAATGTTCAGCAACAAATCCAACTGGTGCATATACGAATGAATTGTAGCCGTACTTTTCATTTAGTTCTCTCGTTAAATCTTGTACATCTGGACCAATCCAAGGGTCTGGTGTATTTCCGGCACTTTGCCATCCCACTGCATAATTTGTTATTTCTGCACCACGTGCAATATAGTCAGCTGTTTCATTTAATTGATCTGGATATGGATCGCCGAGTGCGATAATCTTTTCTGGTAAGCTATGTGCAGATACGATTAACACTGCTTTTTCACGTTCTGCTTCTGACATACCGTTATATATACCTTTCACTGTATCGACCCAATACTGAATGAACTTCGGTTCTTTATACCAGCTATCAATGCCGTGAATTGTTAAGTTTCCAAGTTTTTCTGCTTCTTCTTGTGCTCTTCCTACATACGATTTCACGCTAAAAGTAGAATAGTGAGGCGCAAGAACTAATGCGATTGCATCTTCTATTCCATCATTATGCATAGCTTGTACTGCATCTTCAATGAACGGCTCAATATGTTTCAAACCAAGATACATATGGAATTCCACTTCATCCTGCACTTCATTTAAACGCGTCTCTAACTTCTTAGCTTGCTCTAATGTAATAGTAGCTAAAGGAGAAATACCACCAATTGCACGGTAACGCTCTGTTAAATCTTCTAGCATTTCAGGACTTGGCTTTCTTCCTCTACGAATATGTGTATAGTAACGCTCAATATCTTCTTCTTTATATGGCGTTCCGTATGCCATTACAAGCAAACCAATTTTCTTTTTCATACAGCTATTCTCCTTTACTTCGCTAACTGTTCTTTAGAGTATTCATGAATAAATGTAGTTAAACGTTTTAATGTATCTGGATTTACTTCTGGGAATACACCATGACCTAAGTTAAATACGTAACCTGGTTGTTTCATCCCCTGGTCCAAAATACCTTTTACATGTTCTTCAATGACAGACCAAGGCGCTAGTAAGAACGAAGGGTCCATATTTCCTTGTACCGCCTTATGAACACCGCGTGCGCGTGCTTCTTCGATCGGTAAGCGCCAATCTAAACCTACTACATCAAGAGGTAAGTCGTGCCATTCATTCACTAAGTGTCCTGCACCAACACCATGCATAATCATTGGAACACCCATCGTGCGAACTTCCGCAAAAATACGCTCCATCGTTGGTTTAATAAATACGCGATAATCTGCTACATTTACTGTTCCAACCCAAGAATCGAAAATTTGAACAGCTTTTGCTCCTGCGTTAATTTGCGCTTTTAAATATGTAATAACCATATCTGCAAGCTTATCCATTAAAGCGAACCAAGCTTTCGGCTCTGCATACATGAACGCTTTCGTATTATGATAGTTACGTGAAGGACCGCCTTCAATCATATAGCTCGCTAACGTAAATGGAGCTCCTGAGAAACCGATTAACGGAACATCTAACATTTCTGTCGTTAATAAACGAATTGTATCTAGTATGTACGGTACGTCATCTTCTGGATTGATTTCCCCTAATTTTTCTACATCTTGTAAAGAGCGAATTGGACTATCGATTACTGGGCCAATACCAGATTTAATTTCAACATCAACACCAATTGCAGGTAGTGGTGACATAATATCTTTATATAGAATTGCTGCGTCTACGTTATATTGATCAACTGGCAATTTTGTAACATAAGCGCACAACTCTGGATTATGTGTAATTTCAAATAAAGAATATTTCTCTTTTATCTTTCTATATTCCGGCTGTGAACGACCTGCTTGACGCATATACCATGCTGGTACATACTCTGTGCGTTCCCCCCTACATGCTTTTAAAAATGTCTCATTTATATTTCTTACCAAGACCCTTGCTCCCTTCCTTACCGATGCTTTTACTTTAAATATGTTCTATTCCGATATTTATCTTTTTTTACTATACAGCTTGTAAAAACAAAATGCATAATATTATGTACGTTGTTCATTAAATTGACACAAACGTTCGTAAAACCGCTTACTATTTTCACAACATTCTTATTATAGCACAGAGAAAAACTACGGTTTAGCTACTTTTGACTTTTCTCCTTCACGATTCGTTTGTGTGTTATATGGCACAACGTAAAAACTCGGTTTTGAGAATATGTTAATAAACTTTTCCTCATATTTCCCCGTTCCTTTTACTGTTCCAACATGAGTATGAATTCCTTTTTCCACTTTATAAATTCGATACATAATTCGCTCATCAGGAAGTGGTGTCCAGCTTAGTTTCATCGCAAATAAACCGAAAGGACTAAATGATAGTTTTGCTTCCACGTTTTTAATCTTATGTAAGCGAATCGGTAGTCCGATTGTTTCAACGCCTTTTGGCCTTTGAAAACTTGCTGTATCTTGTATGTTGGCTTTCGTTAAAATCTTCTTAAATAACATCGTTGCAGATGCATTTCCATCTTGTAATTGATGTTCTTTATCAGTGCGGTCATAGCCAATCCAAACCGCTCCAACTAAATTCGGCGTATATCCAACAAACCACATATCCCTTGCGCCATGATCGTCATTCGGAAGCGAAGTTGTACCCGTCTTTCCTGCTAGCGCTCCGTTATATACACCTGCTTTCGCTGTACCTTCTTTCACAACTCCTTCAAGCATCTTTGTCATATACCATGCCGTTTGCTTTGAAAAGACTTTCGTTTCAGATTTTGATGATTCACCAATGACTGCACCGTGTCTATTTAGCACTTTATCAATAACGTGCGGTTCGATTATATTCCCATTCGCTAAAAAAGAGCGGTACATTTTAACAAGATCAAATGGAGAAACGCCATTTTTCAATCCACCAAGTGCTGTGCTTAAACCAGAGTCCGCAATATGAACATTCCCTTTCTCTAAATATTGCTTTCCTTCTTCTACCCCTAGCTCATTTAATAAAGATACAGCTGGTACATTGGCCGATTCTAACACTGCATCATACATCGTCATTTCTTTCATATATTGATGATTATAGTTTCGAGGTTCATAGCCTTCGAAAGAATTTTTTTCATTTGTTAATAAAGAATACGGATTATATTTTTTCGTCTCTAAAGCTGGTCCATATACGATAAGCGGCTTTAAAACAGAACCAGGTTGCCGCTTTGCAAAGACACGATTAAACCCTCTCGGAACATACTCTCTTCCTCCAATCGCCGCTTTAATTCCGCCAGTCCGATTATCCATTAATAAAAATGCACCTTGCGCCCCGTTTTCTTTACCAGGGAAATTGCTTACATCTTGAAACTGGTTATATGCTACCTTTTGAACTTTTTCATCCATCGGTACGACAAATGTATATCCTCCGCGCAGTACTTCTTGATGAGACAAACCATATATACGTGCCGCTTCATCGACAACCATATCGATATACGGCATATATGCAAGTTCACGTTCATCTACATTTTTATAAAGAGCGATTGTCTTCCCTTGATAACGAACACTATCTTCCGCTGTTAAATAGCCTTGTTTATGCATAAGTGACAAAACAAGATCACGGCGCTCTTTACTCTTTTCCAGAGATAAGTACGGCGAATAGCCATTTGGTGCTTTCGGAAGACCAGCAAGCATCGCCCCTTCTTCTACTGTTAAATCCTCTACATTTTTATTAAAATACAATTTGGCCGCCGCTTGAATACCGTAAGCTCCATGGCCGAAATAAATATGGTTCATATACATTTCAAGAAGTTGCTGTTTCGTATATTTTTGCTCTAACTGAAGAGAAATTGCGACCTCTTTCAATTTGCGCGTAAATGTTTTTTCTCGAGTTAAAAAGACATTTTTAGCTAGTTGCTGCGTAATCGTACTACCACCTTCTACCTTCTCTCCAGCTAACGTGTCTTTATAGAGCGCCCGAAATATAGAAGGATAATCAATTCCTTGATGCTCATAAAAACGAGAATCTTCCACAGCAACAAATGCTTGCTGCACGTACTTTGGAATTTGTTCAATCGGTACGAGCTCTCTATTCTCTACATATAATTTCGTAATTTCTTTTCCTTTCTGGTCAACGATACGTGATGAAGAGTGGAAAACGAGCTGCTTTTCATCCATCATATAGCCACCAGCTAACACAATAAGTTTATAGAGTACAATCGCTACTACAAACGTTGCTACCCCGCCTAATAAAGTCCACTTTACTTTCTTCATACATCGGCCTTCTTTCCAAATGATGGTACATTTATTATTTGAAAAAGGACTATCTTTATGTATATAATCTTCGAAGTTTTTTAAGGGAATTGATATAATAGAGACAAACCAAAAAGGGGGCATTAAAATGAAGGCTGTTATTTCATACGAAACACCTCTAGAACAAGCACATTTCACTGCAAAAAATAATGAAAAAGATATGTTTTATAAAGAAAATACAGAAGAATCTGTAGAAGGTTCACTTAAGTATGACGTATTAGACGCTGTTGGAGAATTTAAAGGACAACCTGGCTTTATCGTTTGTAACAACATTTCTGTAACAGACGAAGGTCGCCCTGTATTTGAAAACCGTTTTAAAAACCGCGCAGGCCTTATCGAAAACGAACCTGGTTTCCAAGCAATCCGCGTTCTTCGCCCATTAAGTAATGATACATATGTCATTTTAACGATGTGGGAAACAGAGCAAAACTTTAAAGACTGGACAGAATCACGTTCATTCGAAAATGCTCATAAAAAACGCCCTGCACAAGCAGAAGCGCAGGCGCATCCACATGCCGAACAGCAAAAAAGCATTTTCTCTCGTCCATCTTTTGTGACTACTTTTGATGTGTTAGTTTAGGTTTTGAGTACGTGATTTGGGGTACAGAGACCGCGGTACATGAAATTATATCAACGATTTTCCGAATATATCGACTTATCAACAAATCACGACACACAAAAAGGAAACACCATTACACACCGGTGTTTCCTTTTTCTTTGTACCAATTATATATACGAAGTGCATCTTCTTTTCGCATATGCTTCACTTCATAACCGCGCCCAGCTACCGCTACGGGAGTTGTACATAATTTATCTTTTCTTTGAAAATACGATTGATTATAGCCTACTGCTTGAACATGTCTTCGTCGCATCATTCCTGTATATTTCGAAAAATCACGGTACACGACCGTTAGTTGATTTTCTCTTATTGCATAACCGCCACTTTTATATCTAGCATACGCAAGTAACGAAAACACGATAAATAACGGTAAAAGAACGAATAACGCAATATATTGTTTAAAATATATACTCACGCCGACAATTGGAACAGTGAGCATGATACTTATTAACCAGCCCATAATGACATAACGACTCAACGCTGTTTTTGGTAAATGAACGATCTCCTCTTCGATTTCATAAGGTAACTCTAAATATGTGAGCAGGCGCTGTACATATTTTTTCTTCATAAAAGGATGTAGCATCACTTCGTTACTTGCTGATCCAATACTTTGAATTGCTTCCACTTCAACAGCACAATAACCAAATGGCTGGCGAAGAATACCTTCTTTCACAGTAATCGCTTGAATGCGGTGCAATTTTAAGACAAACTCTTTCTTTTCAAATAACCCTTGAACGATACAAATCTCTTCCCCTTTTCGCTCAATTTTAAAGTTTGCATATTTTAACACATATCCAGCCGTAGAAATAATCCATGAAATCGCCATTAAAATTACTGCAATCAAAATTAGTTTATAGACACCATTCCCCATCACATATGCTTCTATTTTATTTGTGAACCTTTCCGGAAGAACATAATCAAACTTTGTGTAAAGAAGTACTAGTCCAGAAAACACTAGTCCGAACCGACCAGATGTAATCGCTGCTGCTAAAACTTCTTTCGATGTTAACTGATAAACCGTCTTGCTTTCTTCCTCTTCTATTTCTTCATTTACGGTAATTTCTTTCTTATGTAATAAAGAGATTAAATGTTTTGCTTCATCTTCCTTAATACCCGCTAACATCACTTCTGGCTCACTACCGCCGCCCGCTACTTCTATATTTAACTTCGTAAGTCCAAGTATTTGATAAATGATGTTAGAAGACGTACTGATATTTTGCACACGGTCTTTATTTAAGTAGCTTTCCTTCTTTACAAAGACACCGTGCTTTATATGTAAAATATTATTCTCGATCCAGTACACTTTAAAATACCATTTAATTGCTGAAAAAATAGCCATAATGCATAAAATAAACAAAAGGAAAAGATAAAATAAATACCAAGATTCCACTTGTTCATCAGGTTTAAATAAAACAAGAATAATAAGTGGCAACAAACTCGCAACCCTAATACCTAATAATATCGTGATTGGATGTTGCCTCTTATACATCCTCATCACTCACCTTCGCCAGTTCTCCAATTTGTCTTTTCAACTGTTCTGCTTCCTCTTTCGTTAAACCAGGAATACTATGAGAAGTTGCCGCTGTTGAAATGTGTAATTCTGCTAAATTATACTTTCTCATAATTGGCCCCTGTTCAATCGTAACGTGCTGCACACGAATCATTGGAATAAGTACGCGCTTTACAACGAACATGCCCTTTTGAATTTCAATCTCTTCTTCATTTAACCTATAACTATAATAGCGTTGACGTAAATTTGGAAATACAAAATAATCAAGCGGTATGTATATAATGGCTCCCGTTACTAGCAATCCAAACAACCAGCCCCACCAATGAAAATTAATCATAAAAAAGAAATACGCAATTACGACTGCTAGTATAACTGCAGCTCCAATTAAAGCGTGAATTCTCCACACTTTAAGCATATTAGAATGAATCTCTCTTTCTAACGGTTGCATGACATCACTCCAACTATATGAATTTATTAATTACATATTAGTTGTTATATACATTTTTGTAAATTTACAGTTCCCTGCATCGTATCAATCACTTCTTTAAAATTCCCTTCATTAATGGTATACACTTGAAACTGAATATAATCTATCTCATTCGTATCCGGATTAGCAAATAGTAAAATGGTAAACCTAGCTGCCGACCTTCCTAACATATCTACAATCATAAGAGCAACGTCAATATGCTCAAAGTCTACACGGAATGCTACCGCTTCTCCCGTACATTCGTAATCTTTAATCGCATCATATGACTTATTTGCACTAATCAGCATCACTTTTAATAGTTGGTTTAAATTTTCCGGTTTAAAATTAATCATTTATATAGCTCATTTTTCAATAAAACACTACGGAAACAGTATAATCTTATAATTTCATAGCTTCACACATCAATTATATAAAAATAAAGCTAGTTTTTTATAAATTTTTTGATATAATTACATACGGGAAACGGGAAGAATTTTGTCTTCCCTTGTGTTTTTTATTTGCATCTAGTTCTTTTGCTAGATGCCTTTTTTATATCATTTTACATAACTTATATAGTAAGAGGATGATCCCATTGAAAAAATTTGCCGTTAGTTATTTAACATGTTTACTAGTTTTCTCTATTGTTGTGAATGTTTTACAGTATACACTAATTCCAAATTATGCAGATTCATGGGGGCCGATTTGGGTATCCATTATTATGTATGTCATTCTTGGAAGTATTCCTGTTCTTATTGGTTGTCTATTAGGGGAGTTTTGTTATAGAAAAGTAAAAAGAAGTCACGAATTAAAAGTTGGAATTCCTGTATTTATACTGTTAGGTATTTCCTACAATCATTTATTCTTTATGTGGTTTAACAACAGAGATTTTCTATCCTTTAATTTAGAAGCCTTTTTGGACACCGGCCTTCCTATTACTTTATCATCTTTAATGTTTTACCTTATAAGACGGCGGTAATTCTTTATTCACTAAATAAAAAAATGTTATTACTTCTCTTTATTTAAGTAATAACATTTTTATTTATAAACTACTTAACAAATTTGCTTCCAACTAGCATCCTTTATATCTTCACTAGTCGGTTTTCTAACTAATCCAGCACATCGCTTTTCACAAGCACCAAACACAATGAAATTTTTCTGCGCTTGTCTTAACGAAGCTTCATTTGCGCCGCCTTCAAGGTCAGGATCTTTAAACTGAACAGGATCATCTTCCCAAAAACATATTTTACAAATTTCATATGTACCTGGTGGTTCTTCTTCTAATGTTTTATATCCGCAGCATGGACAAATGTATTTCATTTGACCACTCCATTATCAACTTATTTTTCCTCCCATATATTCCTACTCACAAAAAATGTAACAGCGCAAATCATAGTTAGCCCCATGAGACACATCACTTGAAAAGTACGAGAATCTTCATATACAGTTGGAATTCCTATCGTTAAGAAACAAAAGATAAAAACAATACTAAAGGCTAAAAGAAGATATAATAGTAAGGATATAATATAGCTTAATTTAAATGGTGAAATGATCCATCTGAATAATAACTCTCCAAGAATACATCCACCTAAAATAATAGGTGCTCCAAAATACAATGTAGCGATTCCCATTTGCACCGTAGTTTGAAATAAATTTTCAAAGATAGTTGCAATTCCCTCATTAAATCTTTCCATTCTATCATATAACTGAAGTACCATTATTGAGACGAATAAACTTAATACAGAATATGAATACGGTATTAAAAATTTGCTCAACCTCAACTTCATTCACCTCACTTTTTTGCTTCACATATATTATTCATTATTTTCTACCATTTTCACATAGAAAAATAACCCGTCTTCCGCGAAAGACGAGCCATTCAATTAACTCTCACTTATTCTCTTCTTATACCAATCCTGCATTCTCTCTGCATCTTCTACTCTTATATGCTCTAATTTATAACTCGATGATGCACTAGAAAACTTGTACGTACATAAATGTGCTCGGCGCTGGAAATATGATTGTGTCTTTTCAATTGATTGAACGTGTCTTCTTCTGACAAGCCCTGTATATTTCCCGACACTACGATACACAATTGTAATTTGCTCTCCGTTGACGCTGTAACCATTTGTTTTAAATGTTGCATATCCAAGTGTAAAGATGAGGATAGCGAGCGGTAATAAAGCCCACATAATGACGTACTTTTCAAAGTATACGCTTATTCCTGTAATCGGAATTGCCAGCATAGCGAAGAGTAGAAAACTATCTATTAAATAACGACGCAACGCTGCTTTTGGTAATGATGTAATGTTTGTATTCAGTTCATATGGTAATTGTAAATGCGCAAGTAAATCTTGCACACGATCTTTTCGAATGATCGGATGCAGCGTAACTTTTTCCTCTTTTCCCTCACTTTGAATTACTTCTACTTGCACAGCACAGTAACCGAACGGTTGGCGTAAAATACCTTCTCTTATTGTAATCCCTTGAATGCGGTGTAACTTTAGTACAAGTTCTTTCCTTTCAAGCAAACCTTGAGAAATACGGACTTCATCATTTTTTCGATTCACCGTGAAATTCCCATGTTTTAACGCGTAACCGATTGTGGATATAATCCAAGAAACGACGAGGAAAATGGCTACCATGTAAATCCAGCCATATATATCATGATCCATTACATACGACTCTACTCTATTTTTTATCCATTTCGGAATGTACTCATCCACTTGGTTATAAACGAAAAGTATTAAAGAGAATAGTAATCCAAATTGACCCGATGTAACAGATGCTAACAAGATTTCTTTCCAAGTTAATTTGTATTCTGTCGCTTGTTTTTCCTCTGTAATGATTTCTTTTTCTACTAATTCTTCTGATGTTTCTTCTGTTTCTGCTGTTTTTACTGCCTTATCTGGCTCATTTAGCATCGCAATAAGCTCTGTCGCCTCTTCTATCGTAATACCAGCTAAACTAACTTCCGGATCATTTCCTCCGCCAGCTGTTTCGATTTTAATTTTCTTTAAACCGAGTATTTGATATAAAACGCTCGAACTTGTATTAATCGTTTGAACACGTTCTTTATTTAAGTAACTCTCCTTTTTCACAAAGAGACCTTGCTTAATGTGCAATACGTTATTTTCGACCCAGTATACTGTGTAATACCATTTTTCAATCACTGAAAAAATCGTAATTAAGGCGAATCCAGCGGGAACTAAATACCAAAATGGGAACTTTCCGTTTAAACTAAACATGAAAATAATTAATGGTAAAAAGTCTGTTACTTTTAATTCTAATAACATCGTGATGGGATGCTGCCTCTTATACATCCTCATCACTCACCTTCGCTAATTCTGCGATTTTCGTTTTTAGCATCTCTGCTTCATACATCGTTAAACCTGGGATGCTATGAGAAGTTGCCGCCGTTGAAATATGCAATTCTGCTAATCCGTATTGTCTCATAATTGGCCCTTGCTCAATCGTTACGTGCTGTACACGAATCATCGGAACTAATACACGTTTTACAACGAAAAGACCGTGTTGAATTTCAAGCTCTTCTTCATTTAATTGATAGCTATAATAGCGCTGACGCAATTTCGGAAACGTAAAGTAATCAAACGGCGTATACACGATTGTTAATCCGATGAGCACATAGAAAATCCAAGCCCACCAATTAAACTTAATCATAAGGAAAAGATATGCCAAAATGACTATAATACTAATTCCTAGCTCAATTAAGGAACGCGTTTTCCACACCTTGACCATGTCAGGGTGAATTTCATTTTTCAATGGCTGCATGTAACCACTCCAAATCTAGTAATCTAATATATGAATTCTCTCAAGTTACATTTTACATAATTTCACAGAAAATGAGAATGCTATTATTTTCCCTCTTCCTTGTCTTTTTTCTCAGGAATAAAATATCCGAACCAAAGTAGCCAAATGAAACCAATTAACGAAAACCAACCTTTATCCGCTTGAAAAGCTTCAATCATACTTGGAATTTTATAAATTCCAATGAATCCAAGAAAACCGAGCCACCAATGTTTTTGCATTCTCATCTCTATTCCCCCTTCATACTCAGACAACATATGTAAGCCATCTGCGATTAACTTTTCTTCAAATTTCCCTTTCGTATATTGTTCTTTATCGAAGTAATTGGCGAAATGATACCCAGAAAAAATCTCTTCAAATAAAAAGTCTACTAACGCCTCTTTAGATGAAAAATGATAATAAATAGCTGGCTTTGATATTCCAACTTCTTTCGCAATCATTGAAAGGCTCATCTTCTCGATGCCATGCTCTGCCATTAGTTTAAATGATACATCTACAATACTCTGCGATGTTTGTAAATTTTTTGTCATATAATAAAGATACCATTATTGGAGGGTATATATGGAAATAAAAAAGAAGAGTATTGGCATATTTTTATTTTCCGCTTTAATATTTACTATTTTAGTAGGGTGTAATGTGGAAAATAATAAAGAGGAAGAAATCATTAATAAAGCAAAAGAAAAAACTATTAAATACTTCAAGGAGAAGGAAAACGTAGATGTAACTATTACTAAACATAAATTCACTCCAAATGATCTTCAAACAATTTTTATATCTGGTTATGTAACAGATGACACAAATAAAGAATTTAGTGTTGCAGTTGAATACGCTAATAACTATCATATCAGTACCATTTCAACCACCAAAAATTTCGAACTAAAACATGATTAGTTAACGGTTCGTTGAAATATCTTTTCTTTATAAAAATCCCAAATAAACCTATACCGTCAAAAACACTCGTAGATTGTATCTACGAGTGTTTTTTTACACTCCTTAAGTACAGTCGAGAAACATACAAGCTATTAAAAACCGTGGGGACACCCATAAATATTTCAAAAGCAATAAAATAATCTCTAAACACGGGAAATATGAATAAATCAGGAAAAGTTTACAGTTCACATAAAAGTAAGGGAATATATGGCATGTTATTATTAAGATCTAAATATATAAGGGGTGAAATAAAGGTGGAAGCTGAAACGAAATCAAAGATTTGGGAATACGTTGGCTGGGAGGCTATTGTTATTGTCGGAGCTATTGCAACTTTTGGCGTTATGATGCTAATATTTGGCGATCCCAAAACTAAATACAAATCTCAAGAAGTTACAACGGAGAGACAAGAAATCACTATTACAAATCAACAATTTACTTCTAAAAAAGCATAAAGTAAAATAACCCCATAAAAAACAAGGGGCGTTAATATGGGATATGGCGGTAAGGGTGATAGTGGCGGTAGTGGCAGCGTTGAAGATGGCAAAGATGGTAAGAGCGGTGGTAGCGGATTTATATTACTCATTGTGCTCTTTATCGTATTAATCATAATTAGAGCCAGCTATAGCGGACTTGGTTTCTAAGAAAAGACACAATTCAGTTAGTTATAACAACAAAAAAGAAGGCATCCTAAATTACACATTTAAGGTGCCTTCTTTTTGTAAAGCAAATCAATTCCTATTAATCAACCGCATACGATAACAATTCACCGTCACTTCCCCAAGCCTTTGCAATAATTGATAATTTGCATATGCTCCGACTGGGGCACCGATGATTGGGACGAGCTGGAGCATTTTTGCTAAATCAATATAGTCTCGGTACTCTGTTTGGAACCTTTCCCAGTCCATATGATTTTCTTCTTCTGTATCCCACGTTTCAATAGCTTTCCATATTTCTTTTCTATGATCATCACTAGAAAAAGCAAGTTGGAAAACGTGAAGAATAAAAAGGCGTTCTTCTTTTTTACTCGTATCAAATCCGTACAATGTTGCCGCATCAAATAAAAACTTAATTTTAATGCCGAGGAGTAGCGGAAAATCAGCAAGGCCAAGGAGAATACCACCTGCTCCTGTTCCTGCCCCTTCTGCCGCTGCGACTTTTTTATATTCATCTAATTTTTTACGTACTTCATCGTCTCGTCTTTGCAGTGACCAGTTCGTTTCTTTTAGCTTCGGTTTTATGAAGTTTGATCCAGCACTAATTGTTTGCACCATCATCCGAATCGTTTCTGTTAGTACCTTTTGCACTTTCGCGGGCACTAGCTGCTGCACTTTCACCTGCACTTTTTTAGAGAACCGTGTCATCATAGAAGAATCTTTCATGAATGTAGCTTTCCACTGCTCCAATTCTTTTATAACCTTCTCTTCATATGTAATCATAGGTTCATTCCTTTCAGTTTAAACGCTCAATACGTTTCGCCCCGTACCGGTAAACGAAACCGATACTAAATAATATGCTTACGACAAATAGAATGACTGTCATCATGAAATCTTTCGTCGCAAGTGCAAATGTAATTGTAAATACACCGCTACCAATGATGAGAATCGCATTTAATAAAGTAAGAAAATCTTTCTTCTTCTCCTCTACCCCTACTGGATATAAATCAAGCCAAATTTTCATGCGGTGATGTTTCCAAAGAGTTAATAGCTGGTAACCGATTAAGTATAAGAAAACAAGACTTACGATAAAGCGTCCATATAAAAATGGGATAAAGTAAAGAATGACTCCTCCAAGAACGAGTAAGCGCATATATAATCCGAAATAGTTACCCGATCTTAAAAACGTTCTCGTATATAAGTATAAATATGTACGTTTCTCACCGATCATCGAAAGAATGAAATCAAGCCATTTTCGGCGTGATACTCTCTCTTTTAATGCTGGTACATCAACGAACATATTCGCGATGCGGTATAATAGCATCATTTTTTTACCTTCTTCAGAAATTAAATACTCCCAGTTCAGCGGCTTTCCTTTTACCTTTTGATGCATAACAGCAAGGTATAGCACCATTAAAAAGACGATTACGCCGATAAAAATGATTGAAGTACGTTCTATAAGGAAGTACACGAATAAGCCGTTTAAGATAAAACGAACGAACCAATCTGCTTTTTGAACAGTTTGATCTGTTAAAAATGATTTTTCCCACGCTACGAATAAATTCCATGCTTTTACGATGACAAACGCGATTACAATCCATATGTAAGCCGCTCCTGTTTGCTTCATTTGCTGGAAGTATAACGGGGCAAGCGCAGCTGCTACGATTACGATTATGTATAACTGAATCATAAACGTAAAGAGAAATGCCTTTGTAAAATAAGGCTTTAACTTTTCTTCAACTGGCAGCAAATAAACGAGATCCGCTTCTTTTAATAACGTTTGTATGGATCCGGCTGTTAATACGAGGCCAAGTAAGACTGCCATAACGATCGCCGTAGGAAACGAAGGTGTTAACGTTTGTAACCATTGCTGGTAATAATACGCTCCTGCACCGATGATAAATACGAAAATAAATTTCAAATGATCGTTAAATACGTATTTACTATATGTACGAACTTCTTTTAGAAAGTGCCGGAATCGTTCTTTCCATAACGCTGTGCTATTCATAATCTTCTTCCTTTGTTAACGCAATGTAAATATCATCTAACGTTGCACCAGGCATGTTAAATTGTGATTGCAGTTCAGATAACGTTCCTTTCGCTCTTACTTCACCTTGATGCAAAATAATGAACGAATCACAATAGCGCTCTGCTGTCGCTAAAATATGTGTACTCATTAATATGCCTGCACCGCTCTTTTTCATTTGATCCATCATTTGAAGAAGTGATTGAATCGCTAAAGGATCAAGCCCAACGAAAGGTTCGTCCACAATGTAAAGAGATGGTTCAACGAGAAATGCACTCATAATCATTACCTTTTGTTTCATCCCTTTTGAGAAATGAGACGGAAACCATTTTAAACGATTTTTCATGCGAAACTCTTGTAATAGTTGTCCTACGCGTTCTTCATATTGTTTTTCATCTACACCGTACGCCATCGCTGTTAATTTCAAATGTTCTTCTAACGTTAACTCATCATATAATACTGGCGTTTCTGGAATGAAGGAGAAACTAGAACGGTACGCTGTCATATCATCACGTATTGTTTTCCCGTTAATTGTGACAGTTCCTTTTTTCGGTTCCATTAAACCGATGATATGTTTAATTGTCGTACTTTTACCAGCTCCATTTAAACCGATTAAGCCAACAAGTTCGCCTTTATTAACAGAGAACGAAACATTTTGCAGTACAGGTCGTTTCGTATATCCTCCTGTAACATTTTCTACACGCAATAACTCGCTCATACGACACCACTTTCTTCATTTATATTCATTCTCTTTTCTAAGAAATGTATATATTCATCTTACCAAAAATCATCGTGCACTACATAGTATCGATGTTTTCAAAAAAAAATAAATTTCTTGGCATATATTTTTACGAAAGCGGACATCATAATTAGTGAAGAAGGAACACATTGAAAAAGCAACCACCAATTGATGAGTACAACAACATAGTGAAGTCATCATGAAATGGGGTGTCCATGTTGGACAAAGAAATTTACACATAACCAGATCATTTGTTTCATTTTCGAAACGGGGTGTCTCCGAAAGAGCATATACTGTTTTAAAAAATAAACAATTTCATTTTAAAAAAGATTGCAATATCATTTCACTTGAAAATGGGGTGTCTACGGCAGAAACTTTAGCCGATTTACCATGCATTTCTTAAATAAATGAGGTGTCTGCGAACCGTAAATTATAAAAAATGCTTTTTCAATCCCTCTTCAGAAAACAGGAAGCTGAGTCAGCTTCCTGTTTTTCGTGTTTGTTCTCCTATGTAATTATGGTAAAATACGGCTAAGGCTATTTGAAAGGATGAGATCGATGAATCATACAGCGGACAATTGTATTTTTTGTAAAATCATTGACGGGCAAATCCCTTGCTCAAAAGTATACGAAGATGAACATGTACTTGCATTTTTAGATATTAGTCAAGTAACAAAAGGACATACTCTTGTTATTCCAAAAGTACACAAACAAGACATTTTTGCGTTAACGCCAGAAATTGCATCACATATTTTTGCTGTCGTTCCAAAAATCGCAAATGCAATGAAAGCAGAATTTAATCCAGTTGGCTTTAACCTACTTAACAATAACGGTGAAAAAGCTGGACAAACTGTATTCCACTTCCACCTTCATTTAATTCCACGCTACGGTGAAAACGATGGTTTCGGTGCTGTTTGGAAATCACACCAAAATGAATACACAACGGAAAATTTACAAAACATCGCAAGCACAATTGCAAATAGTGTGAAATAGTGCCACTATAAAAAGACGTAAAACATAACTGTACATAACAAGCTAATTCCTCCGAAAGAAATATATTGCATAGCTTGTTTCTTCATCCAAAATGCCGGAGGATATAACCTTTTCTGTTTTACGAAAAAAAGTAAATGCATAGCACGTACAAGGAAGAAAAGAATTACGATAAAAATAAATTATCGCTAATAACCTCCTTGTCTTAAGCATATGCACACTTATATACATCATGAATACAAACGAAAAATAAGGAGGTTTCCTTTTATGTCAAAAGCTAAATCCTTTATTACAGGTGTAATTTGCGGCGGAGCAGTTGCTGGACTAGCCGTTCTTTTCTCAACTCCTTCTTCTGGTAAAGATATGCGCGGTAAGCTGAAAGAAAAAGGAACTGATATTAAAAAGACTTTAGCTGATATTACAGCTGATACAAAGTTATTAAAGCGTCAAATCGTTGAAACTGCTTCAGAAGGTAAAGAAGTATTTCAAGAGCTAAAAGATGATATGCACGACACTCTTTCTAACTGGAAACAAGATATTTCTCAAAATAAGCGTCATATTGAACAAGAAATTTTAGACATTCAAAAGTCAATTGAGAAACTACAAGATGCTGTTCCAGAAAAAGCGTAAACATATTCACGCTTAGTTTTTTGCATATAACAAATATTTTTCATACGAATTGACCTTAACACGGCATATCACATTGATATGCCGTGTTTTTATGCATTTACAATATATGTTATCCCTTAACATGTACAGACAACACATGTATTCTCGACTCATAAAACGTTTCCATAGATATGCATGATTTGTATAGATTGTCATTTTTCCGAAAAATTTTCACAATTCTCACAAAAAGACTTTATTAATTTTTATTTTACTGGCATAATAGATAGTAATGAAAAAGAATGTTAAAGTGGGTGAGTAAATGAAAAGTGGAGAAAAAGATTACTCGGTAAAAGAAGCAATGATTTTCAGCCAACGCATTGCTCAATTATCGAAAGCGTTATGGAAATGTGTAGAGAAAGATTGGCAACAGTGGATTAAACCTTACGATTTAAACATTAATGAACACCATATTTTATCAATCGCTTATCATTTAAAAGGGGCTTCTATTTCTGAAATTGCTAAGTTTGGAGTTATGCACGTATCAACGGCGTTTAACTTCTCTAAAAAGCTAGAAGAACGCGGCTATCTTGTATTTTCTAAAAAAGAAGATGATAAACGAAATACGTACATTGAAATTACAGACAAAGGGGAAGAATTACTACTTCGCTTAATGGAGGAGTATGAACCTGAAAATAATTCTGTATTTAATGGGGCACTTGCTCTTCGTAATTTTTACGGTAAGTTCCCAGAAAATATCGAACTTATTGCGATCCTGCGCAATATTTACGGACAAGACTTCATCGATATTTTTGAGAAATCATTAGACAATATTGAGGAGAACTTTACGGAGTCCGATCAAAAATTAGTTAAGAAATAATCTATTTATCCTTTCGCAATCATGCCTAAGAATTCATTCATAAGTGGCACAAATAAGCCTTGTTTTGCTAGCGCTTCCGCAGTTTCGTTTACTTCGAGCTGATGTGGAAGCGCTTTTTCAAATTGATCTAACAGCGCATCGAACAATAGAAGGCCTTCTGCTTTCTCCGTTACGTATTGTTCGTTCAGCTTTTCACAAAGATTTAGTATACGTTCAATATCTTTTTTACGAGCTTTTTTCTTTATGATTAAAGAATAAAATGGACACTTTTCTTCATCAATCATTTTAAATAGTAGGTCTACGTAATATTCAGCTTGTTCTAGTCTTCTTACAACGTCCATTTTCTCCCTCGCTTTCTAACACAAAGTCTTCTATTTCTGAATTTTGTAACACGAACAAAATATCGTATGATACAATATATAAAGTATATGTATTTTAGCCAAAAGGAGGTCTCGCCTCATGACTCTTATAACCGTTGTTTTTGTCGCATTCGCACTTCTTGTTATATTTTACACGAATTTCATGACACATACACTGTGCGAGCGAAAACAAATATCTGCGAGCCGCCAGCCCGGTGTCTTTCGAGTTATTAATGTATGTATTACCATTCTATTAATTTCTAGTTATGTAGAAATTATATTTCATGGAAAGTGAGGAAGGAAAGCCCCTTCCTCATTTTTTTCCTCTATAAACAAATTATACCTACAATAACTAATAAAATAAACAGTACAAGTAATAAAATAAGTTTTGAATTCATCCCCCATCCCCTCCTCTTTTCTGTATATGCGACATGCGCCCAATATGGTACCCTTTCAAAATCTGACACTAACTGGTTAAATTTTCTTTATCAATAGGAAAACAAGTCGAAATATGATATATTAAATTTTGTACATATTGCTTATACTATGAAATAAACGACACGCATCTAAACTTTATCTCCAAGCCTCGGTAAGCCCTGTTAAGCGTGCTTTTACATATTAAAAAGCAAAGACATCAGTGAGACTTAATCGGGCTCTTATGAACGAAAATAACCTATCATAAGGCGTTTCTTCATTAGTGCGGGATAAATTAAAAATACATAATAGTAGGAGTGTTTATTGAATGAAGAAAGCTATGCTTGCCTTAGCCGCAACAAGTGTAATCGCATTATCAGCATGTGGAACATCATCATCAGACAAAATTGTTACATCTAAAGCTGGTGACATCACTAAAGAAGAGTTTTACAATCAAATGAAGACACAAGCTGGTAAACAAGTACTAAATAACATGGTTATGGAAAAAGTACTTATTAAAAACTACAAAGTTGACGACAAAGAAGTAGATAAAAAGTACGATGAAATGAAAAAACAATACGGTGATCAATTCGATACACTATTAAAACAACAAGGTATTAAAGAAGAAACTTTAAAAAGCGGTGTTCGTGCTTCATTAGCTCAAGAAAAAGCTGTTGAAAAAACAATCACTGATAAAGAAGTAAAAGACAACTACAAGCCTGAAATTAAAGCAAGCCACATTCTTGTAAAAGATGAAGCTACTGCGAAAAAGGTTAAAGACGAGCTTGCACAAGGTAAATCTTTCGAAGAGTTAGCGAAACAATACTCTGAAGATACTGGTTCAAAAGAAAAAGGCGGAGACCTTGGCTACTTTACAGCTGGTAAAATGGTTAAAGAATTCGAAGATGCTGCTTATAAGCTGAAGAAAGATGAAATCAGCGAACCTGTAAAATCACAATTCGGTTACCACATCATTAAAGTAACAGACATTAAAGAACAAAAACCATTCGATGAAGTAAAAGGCGACATCAAAAAAGATCTTGTTCAGAAGAAAATGCAAGATGGACAATTTATGAACGATCTTATGATGAAAGAAATCAAATCTGCTGACGTAAAAGTTGACGATAAAGATTTAAAAAATCTTTTCGAAGAACCAAAAGCTGACGCTAAAAAAGACGAAAAGAAATAATGAAAAGCTCGGGCTAAGCCCGAGCTTTTTTTGTATTACCTGTGCGGTAACTGAAATTATATCGGCGATTTTTCGAATATATGATTACAATCCCCTCTTAAAAAACAAAAAACCTCGATTCCATCACATACGGAACCAAGGTTTATCTCATTATCATTGATTAAATTAAAAAACTATGGTAAATTAGTACAGAAACGCATTCATTAAAAACAAAAGAATGTATTTATCCGTATCTTAATTGTACACCAAAACATATCTTCAGTCAACCTCTATTTTTCACTTTTAAAGGAGTGCTTACGTATGAACAAAAAACTTGATCAAGAGCAAAAACGATTGGATAGCGTAATAGAAACTATTACGGAGCAAATTGATAAACTTGAAAACGAAACTGGCAGACGCCGGACAGAAGTAATCAACATCCGTAAACACTTCTGGGATGATGTGAAAGTTAATACTGATACTTTCGACGATTATCTTGAGACAGTTATCAACTTAAGACAACAAGCTCAGTCACTAGCCGTAACACAAATCACCCATAAGCACACCTTTAATCGACTTGCCGCACTACGACGTATGCATAAAGCACCTTATTTCGGGCGAATCGATTTCAAAGAAGAAGGAGAAGCAGACGCAGAGCAAGTTTATATCGGCGTCGCTACCCTTACCGATGCAAGCGGAGAAAATTTTCTTATATACGATTGGCGCGCACCAATTTCAAGTGTCTACTACGATTATCCACCAGGACCGGCTGAGTACAGCACACCAGGAGGCGTAATCCGCGGCAATGTAGAAAAGAAATTACAATATATTATTCAAGGCGGCGTTATCGATTCAATGTTCGATACGAGCTTAACTATTGGAGATGAAATTTTACAACAAGCGCTCGGAAAAGGTACAAACAAACATATGCAAAGTATAGTTGCTACTATCCAGCGCGAGCAAAATGAAATTATCCGTCACGACGAAGGGCGACTACTTATCGTTCAAGGAGCTGCTGGTAGTGGTAAAACATCGGCTGCCTTACAGCGAATCGCCTACTTACTATATAAATATCGCGAATGGCTAAAAGCTGATCAAATCATTCTCTTCTCCCCTAACTCCATGTTCAATAGCTACGTATCTAACGTATTGCCAGAACTCGGTGAAGAAAATATGCAGCAAGTTACATTCCAAGAGTACTTAAACCACAGACTAAGCAAGTCATTTGACGTTGAAGATCCTTATGAGCAATTAGAATATATGCTCACTGAAACGAATAGCTCTATCTATAAAACTCGAAATGCGAGCATTCGATTTAAAGCATCAACTCACTTTTTCGAGACCATTCAAACGTACAGACAATCTCTCGAAACGTCCGGTATGTTATTTAAAGGAATGAAATTTAGAGGAAAACCAATTGTCTCTGCTAAACAAATTGCAGAACAATTTTATAATACTGATACCTCCCTCCGCTTCCATAATAGAATTGAAAAGTTAACGGAGTGGCTAAATAAACAAATAGATGAAATTGAAAAAACAGAACTGAAAAAACCTTGGGTAGAAGAAGAAATTGAATTACTTAGTAAAGATGAATATCAAAAAGCTTATAAGTATTTACAGAAAAAAGGTGAGTTTGACGAAAACTCCTTTACTGATTATGAGAAAGAAACGAAAGTACTCGGACGTATGATTGTCCGTAAAAAATTGAAGCCGTTGCGTAAAGGTGTTCAAACGCTACGCTTCATCAATTTCACAGGAATATATAAACAGCTCTTCACTGATCCATCATGGATTACTGGGGAATCACCTGAAGAATGGGAAGATATTTGCTCCCTAACGGTGAACATGTTAGATGAAGGAAAACTATATTACGAGGATGCTACTCCCTTTTTACTTTTAAAAGAATTAATTGAAGGCTTCCAAACAAACAGATCCATTAAGCATATACTCGTAGATGAAGCGCAAGATTATTCTCCGTTTCAGTTCGAGTTTTTAAAACGCCTCTTCCCTGCCGCAAAAATGACGGTACTCGGAGACTTTAACCAAGCGATATTCGCTCATGCAAGTGAAACGGTTGATTTCCATACACTTACTAGTTTATATGGACCTGATGAAACATATGGCATCAACTTAACTCGTAGCTATCGCTCAACAAAACCAATTATTGAATTTACACGTGATCTCGTACCGGAAGGAAAGAACATTAACGCCTTTGAACGAGGCGGCGAGAAACCTACATTGACTAGAGTTTCTGATTACAGCAAACTGCATGATCATATCACTTCCAAAGTCGCTGAATTACAAAAACAACAGCACAATACAATCGCAATTATATGTAAATCCGCAGCAGAAAGCGCTACTGCATACGAAGCACTTAGTCATATCGAGAATATTAAACTTGTGAAAAGTAACTCAGCTGAGTACGAACAAGGTATCGTCATCATACCTGCTTACTTAGCGAAAGGTATCGAATTTGATGCTGTTATTATTTACAATGCAAATGATGAAGTATACAGCGATGAGAGCCTTCGTAGATTGTTCTACACCGCTTGTACGCGCGCGATGCATGAATTGCAGCTTTATAGCGTTGGGGATGTGAGTCCTTTTGTAATGGGGGCTGATTCAGAGAGTTTTGAGCTTATAACAAAAACACCTTGATAATCATCAAGGTGTTTTTTTCATTCTAAATGAAATATCTTTACGTCGATATACACTTAACACGATCCCCATTATAAATGCATGAAACAGAGTTGGTATCAATCCGTAGCTAATAAAGGGTAATGATATAGAAGCACGCGGTAATATTCCTAAAGTCATGCCAACGTTATAAATGAATTGGACTACAAAAAGAGTCACTCCACCAATGAGAAGCAATTTACCATACCGATCATTTATTTTATAAGATATGACCATTATCCTTGCTACAAAAAGAGAAAGAATCACGACAAGGATTAGCGCAAGCACATATCCATAATAGTAGGTCAAACTCGCAAATACAAAATCCGTATGGGCAGCAGGGATAGACTTTACATTTCCATATGTACCAAACCAACCTGCCGACGACATTGCCTCTTTTAAACGTAAATACCATAGATCATGCTCTGGGTTTAAAAACCCTAAAATTCTGGCCATCCGGTATTCTTTTACTGAAGACCAGGAAAATAAATCCCTGATAATAAAGAAACAAATTGGTAAAATTGTAATGAGCCATGCCGTTTTCTTTCCTAACTTACTCCACCAAAGCATAACGAATACCATCGTAATATAGATGAAAATTGGTAAAAGAATTGATGTAGTTAAAAATAAATATAAAGAAAATAAGTACAACATGAGATGATGCATAAACTTTAACCTACTGTTATTGAAAAAAGAAGCCCAAGCTAGAAAAAAGAATGGTATTGTCATTAAACAGTCAATTGTGATGGGACCAATTTTTATGAACGCTTCCCCATTCACGAAAGCACTCGGAAAACATTTTATCGTTAACAAGATAAGTACTCCGATTGTGTAAAAAAGCCATCCAAGTCTCTCTAATTTCCGATAATCAAGCAGCATCATCCCTAAAGCTGTTGCAACACCGAGAATAACAAATATCACCTTATTCATTAGTAAATCATTCGTATGTCCAAGAGCTACTACCGGCAAAAAACCTAACCCCATAGCAGTCACTAATAAAATAGTAAGGAACCAATCAACCTTTGGCTTATGAAGTTTGTTAAGTTCTTGGCCAAGTTTGATTGGGCTTCCCATTTGTTCCACAGCTTTGTCTTCAGCAACTTCCTCACTTAATCCTTTCTCTATCCACATGTTCTTCGCCTGTTTCAAGTGAAAATCTAGTTCAGTTGCTACAAAGTTCTTCGCTTCTTTTGATTTAATATGATTGGTAACTTCTTTTAAAAAACGCTCTCCTTTTTTGTTCAATTTTTTCTCACTCCTGTACTAAACCTTTTAAAATAAATCGTGCTTTTGTAGAATTTTTTTCTGCCTTTCGTAACACCTTTCTTCCCTTATCATTTAATTGATAATATTTAGCTCCTGAATGATCCCAACTTGATTGGATAAAACGATTCTGTTCTAGACGATGTAATAAGGTGTATAAAAAACCTTCATTTCCTTCGAATTTTTGAATTCCTCTCCCACGCAATAGCCGTGCCAGTTCGTACCCTGTTTTTTCATTCATGAGAAGTTGTAAAACTGCTAAAGAGATGTCTTCTTCATTTTCGTATGATTGATTGATTTTTTCGTGTACCTGCTTCCGATGCTGATCAGAAAAACTCAAATGTTTAAAAGTTGTATTCTCCATTGATTTTCGTAGGCCTTTTAATCGATCTTCCATTTGATTATTCCTCCAATCCTTTCTTCAATAGTTCCTTAGCTTTTTTCAGTCTTGTTTTTATCGTATTTTCCTTCACTTCTATTATCATAGCAATATCTCTAATTGATAATTCCTCATAATAAAATAGATAAATCACTTCTCGATATTTTATCGGTAAATTCATTACTGCAGAAGCTAGCCTACGGTCCTCAGCATTTTGAATAACAGTTTGTTCAACACTTTCTTTTTGACTCCCAATATACGTAAATTCATCTTCTGTAACGATTACCTTTTTGTTATACCAACTTTTTATGTAGTCCTTACATTGATTAATGGCAATTCTCCACAACCATGTTTTTACATTTGATTTCCCTTTATATGTATGAAGAGATTTATAGCATTTCACAAATATATCTTGCGTTAAATCCTCAGCGACCTCTTTATTATTCACATATGAATAAACAAGCTGTAAGATTTCCTGACCATACTTGTTCATTATTTCATCGATAAGGTCCTCCTTATCTTCTATTTCAAACATCTCTGCTGTTAATTCATCCACATCATTTCCTCCTTCCCATTTATTAGACGACGCACTCCATGGAAAAGTTTTATAAATTCATAAAAAAATACGGCTGGCAATGTCCATACCGTTTTTTAAAACCTTATTTTTTTTACTAAGAGTAAATCTTTTATTTACCAATGCTCATTTAATAGGACTTACTCATTGTCCCCCCGTACTTTACACAATAATGAGCCGTTTATTTTTATACATATGTCTTGTCCCCTATTTTAAAACATACTACAATTAAAACGTAACTTAATAACGCTATAACTAGTAGGTGTGGTAATCATCTCTTCCATTTCGAAAAAAGGGGGAGGTGATATAATGATCGCGATTTTTATAGTCAAATTAGTGTATGGTATCCTAACCGGAGCTGGCGTTGTCATCGGTAGAAGATACATCGGTCCGTGGCTAATTTCTGTATACAAAAAAGCGAGAACCACCCTGCTTCGTGGAAAAGGTAAGGGCGGTTCTCGGCTAAAACGTTAATGTAATTGTCTCATAACCGCACCTACTACCACCACAATAGCAAGTTAGGTTACACAAGGCAGAAGTTTCTCAGGCTTCTGTCTTCTTTATTTTATGCAAAATTCATACTAAATACTCTATCATCATTGTAACACATTATATTTATTTTTAGTCAAGATAAAAAACACCTGAAGGGCTCTCCTTCAGGTGTTTCTCTATTTTATGCTAACGCAGCTGCCTGCTCTTGTTGATCTACAGGAATTACAGCGTCTGTTAATGCTTTTTCTAGTTCTGCTGTGTATTTCATTTGCTCTTCTTTGCTCCAGCCTAGTTTCGCAGCCATGTAATTGATTACTGCTTCTTTCCACTCATATACCCAGTGAATGTTGAAGAATACAGCGCCTCTGCGGCGTACGAAGAAGTCAACTGGTTTCGCTGTCATTTCGTAATCCATCGCGTATACAAGCGGGATTAGAACGTCTAACGGCATATTGTATTCTTTCGCTTCATCTTTATGTTTTTTCGCTAAGTCGAATAGTACGTCAACGTTAGAGCCGTAGAATTTCGCGAATTCTTCAGCTTGTGCTGTTGTTAAACCGTATTTCGTACCTTCTCCTGCTTTTTTCGCGATAAATGCTGGGAATCCGTGTGAACCACTTACATGACCACCAGAGATTGGCATATGTTTCGTATCGCTCTTCGGATATGCGCTATGTCCTTCTTTTTGTAATAGATTCGTTACGTAGTCTACTACCATTTCAGCCATTTTACGGTATCCTGTTAATTTACCACCTGCGATTGTAATTAAACCAGATTCAGAAGTCCAAATTTCATCTTTACGAGAAATTTCAGATGCACTCTTACCTTCTTCATAAATTAATGGACGTACACCAGCCCAGCTTGACTCGATGTCTTTTTCCGTAATTTTCACGCTTGGGAACATGTAGTTAATCGCATTAATAATATATGTGCGATCTTCTGTTGTCATTTGTGGTACAGCTGCATCTTTATCATAGAACGTATCTGTTGTACCTACGTATGTTTTTCCACCGCGCGGGATTGCGAACACCATACGTTTATCTGGTGTATCGAAGTAAATTGCTTGCCCTAATGGGAAACGTTTTTGGTCAATTACTAAGTGAACACCTTTTGATAACTGAAGTACTTTTCCTTTTTTCGAGTTATCTTTTTCACGGAGTGTATCTACCCAAGGACCAGCTGCGTTTACAATTTTCTTACCGTAAACTTCGTACACTTCTCCGTCTAGTAAATCGATTACACGAACACCACATACTTTTCCATCTTTATATAAGAAACTGTCTACTTTTGCGTAGTTAACAGCTTTTGCGCCACGCTCAATCGCTTCTTTCATTACTTCAATTGTAAGACGCGCATCGTCTGTACGATATTCTACGTAGTAACCGCCGCCTTTTAATCCTTCTTGTTTTACAAGAGGTTCTTTGTTCAGCGTTTCTTCACGGTTAAACATCTTTCTGCGCTCGCTTCGTTTTACGCCTGCTAAGAAGTCGTATACACGAAGACCAATTGATGTACTGAATGATCCGAACGTGCCACCTGTATGGAACGGAAGTAACATCCACTCCGGTGTTGTTACATGGGGACCGTTCTCATATACAATCGCACGCTCTTTCCCCACCTCTGCTACCATTTTCACTTCAAGTTGTTTTAAATAACGTAAACCGCCGTGTACAAGTTTCGTTGAACGACTTGATGTACCTGCTGCAAAGTCCTGCATTTCAAACACAATCGTTGATACCCCGCGTGTTGCTCCATCTAATGCAATACCAGAACCAGTAATACCTCCACCAATTACGATCACATCTAACTCTTGTTTATTTACTCCGTTTAATACGTCTTTACGTTGTTTACTTGAAAATTTCATGGTAATTCCTCCCTTTGATAACGAAAAAAGAGACCACAAACTCCGCTATAGATTTCGCCTCTATAGCGCGTTGTGGTCTCTCCAAATCTCCTACCGAATTATTAACTTGTCACCATTATAACACTGTTTATGATTATTTGAAAGCTTTTGTTGCTTCAATTGCTTTTTTCCATCCAGCATATAGCTCTTCGCTTGTTTCCGCTTCCATCGTTGGTTCAAAGCGTTTGTCCATATGCCATTGCGCTTTAATTTCATCCTGGTTTTTCCAATATCCAACCGCAAGACCAGCTAAGTATGCTGCACCTAAAGCTGTCGTTTCATTGATCACTGGGCGCTCTACAGGAACGTCTAATATATCACTTTGGAACTTCATTAAGAAGTTATTCTTAACTGCCCCGCCATCAACGCGTAATGTGTTCAGTTCAATACCTGAATCTGCTTCCATTGCGCATAATACATCTTTCGTTTGGTACGCTAAAGATTCTAGCGTTGCACGAATGAAATGCTCTTTCGTCGTACCGCGCGTTACACCAAACATAGCGCCGCGTACTTCACTATCCCAGTACGGTGTACCCAAACCTACGAATGCTGGTACAACGTATACACCTTCAGTTGATTCAACGCGTGAAGCGTACTCTTCACTCTCACTTGCATCTTTAAACATGCGCATTCCGTCACGTAGCCACTGAATTGCAGAACCTGCTACGAAAATACTTCCTTCTAATGCGTAGTTTACTTTACCATCTATTCCCCATGCAATTGTTGTTAATAGGCCATGCTCAGAAGCTACTGCTTTTTCACCTGTGTTCATTAACATGAAGCAACCAGTTCCGTAAGTATTTTTCGCCATACCTTCACCGAAACAAGCTTGTCCAAATAATGCTGCTTGTTGGTCACCAGCTACACCTGCAATCGGTACATTTTGGCCGAAGAAGTGATAATCAATTGTTTCGCCATAAATTTCAGATGATGGACGTACTTCTGGAAGCATGCTCTTTGGAACTGTTAACATATCTAGAAGCTCATCATCCCACTGTAAATCATGAATGTTAAACATTAATGTACGTGATGCATTTGAGTAATCTGTTACGTGCGCTTTGCCACCAGATAATTTCCATACAAGCCACGTATCAATTGTTCCGAATAATAGATCGCCGTTTTCCGCTTTTTCTCTTGCACCTTCAACGTTATCTAAAATCCATTTTACTTTCGTACCAGAGAAGTATGCGTCAATTAAAAGACCTGTTTTTTCGCGAACCATATCGCTATAACCTTTTTCTTTTAAATCATCACAAATTTCAACTGTTTGACGAGATTGCCATACGATTGCGTTATAAACTGGTTTTCCTGTTGTTTTATCCCATACAACCGCTGTTTCACGTTGGTTCGTAATACCGATACCAGCGATTTGTTCTGGTTTTACATCCGCTTCACTTAAGCAAGTTGCGATAACCGCTAAAATAGATCCCCAAATTTCTTGCGCGTTATGCTCTACCCAACCTGGCTTTGGAAAATTTTGTGTAAACTCTTTTTGAGCTGAATGAACGATTTTTCCTTCTTTATTGAAAAGGATTGCGCGTGAGCTAGTTGTTCCTTGGTCTAATGAAAGAATATATTTTTTCATATCGGTTTCCCCCTTATGCTACTTTTCTATTATTTGTATTGCTTCCACTTTTTTTACTTGTCATATAAGAGATTGCTAGTACAATCACAGTTACAATAATCACATAAATAAGTGCTGAATTTTGTTTTCCTTCAAATACAACTTGATGGAATAATCCTGCAAGTGATCCACCTAAAATTGGACCAACTACTGGAATCCATGCATACTTCCAGTTTGAACCGCCCTTTCCTGCAATCGGAAGGAAGAAGTGTGCAATACGCGGACCTAAATCACGAGCCGGGTTGATTGCGTATCCTGTTGTTCCACCTAATGATAAACCAATACTTACAATTAAGAAACCTACGATAAATGGATTTAATCCATCTGCAAATTTATTTGCTCCAATTGCTAATATACCAAATACTAAAACGAATGTTCCAATCATTTCACTTAAAAGGTTTGCAAATGTGTTCGGAATTGCTGGACCTGTTGCAAATACACCTAACTTCGTTCCTGGATCTTCTGTTTCTTTCCAGTGTGGTAAGTAGTGTAAATATACGATAACTGCCCCGATAATTGCCCCAATCATTTGTGCTGCGATATAACCTGGTACGTCACTCCATGGGAACGCTCCCTTAAAAGCAAGTCCTATCGTTACAGCTGGATTCAAATGTGCCCCACTAATTGATCCAACTGCATACGCTGCAACTGCTACCGCTAAGCCCCAGCCCATTGTAATAACAATCCAACCAGAATCTTTCGCAAACGACTTCTTTAAACTTACACCAGCGCAAACGCCGCCACCAAGTACGATTAACAACGCTGTCCCTATTAACTCTCCTAAAAATGCTGACATAGTATCCCTCCACAATCAATTTAAACGCTTTCAAATGTGATAGAGGTAAAATGAATGGCCATTCGTTTTTTCAAAAGAAAAAGACCCACAGCTTGCACGCTTCTATATAAAAGTATATAGAAACAATGAAATGTGGATCTCTTCTTTTCTCCGTCACGTTTATTAACTTATCTATAATGTTAACCGCAAATGAAAGCGGTGTCAACGGAAATATTCACATTTCCGTCACTTTTTTTGATAATGTTTCCATAGTTCACGCTTTGACGTCGTAATTGCTGTCGCACCAGCATTTAAAGCTCTTTCCACATCATCGACAGTACGAATGAAACCACCTGCTAAAATTGGCACACCTGTACGCTCTTTCACTTCAGCAATCACATCCGTTAACGCTCCAGGAAGCACCTCTATATAATTCGGCTTTGTTTTTTCTAGCAAATTACAGCTCTTTTCCATCGCGCTAGAATCAATTAAAAAGATGCGCTGAATTGCAACAACACCTTTTTGCTTCGCCTTCATAATTACGCTCGCCTTTGTTGACAATAACCCGTACGGTCTAAACTCCTGACATAAATACTCCGTCGCATGCCCATCACTCTGCAAGCCATGAATTAAATCCACATGTAAAAACACCTTTTTACAATATTGCTTCGCAAGTGACACAACACTCTTTAATTGACCGACATGAATATCTAAAATAACGATATACTCATACGAACTATGTAATAACTTTTCCAAATCTTTAATTTGCCTCACTGCCGGCAAAATCTTTTGTTCATGAAATTCCATTCTAACTGTCCCCTTCTTTATGTCATCCTATCCTTTATAGTACACAATTTGAATGAAAAGAACAGCTAGTGTAGGGAATTTCTTTCGATTTACGAATAACGGACAAAAACGCTATTCTTCATTTCAGAGGAAATTCCTCATAAAAATAGTCGATTCATTTTCATCTATCTGTTTTTCGGACTGTATGAAAACCCCGGATACTTCACAACAGGCCATTTCTCCTTACGCAAGGAATCCATTAATTCTGATCCAACATGTAAATTACTTTTAACTATTTCTGCAGGAGTCAATGCCATCCATTGATTTAACGATACATCTTCAAAGCGGTTACTTTTGAACATCTCTAAAAACCATAATGTTTCGGTACCAGTGTTTTGAATATAATGTCCAGTAGCAAAAGGTACATATCCGACATCACCAGCTCTATAATCAAATGTACGAGCTACACCATTCCCAAGAAACACCGTCATTCTTCCTTGTCCAGTAAGATAATATTGCCACTCATCATTGTTAGGATGCCAATGAAGTTCTCTTATTCCACCAGGCTCAATTTCAACGAGCGCTGCTGCAATTGTTTTTGAAATAGGAAAGTTAGTAGAGTCGACAATTCGAACGCTACCACCAGGGGTCTTAATCGGCGTTTGTTTTAACAATTCGTGCTTGAAGGTTAAAGGAACTTCTCCTTCAGGTGACTGGACTTCCTGACTTTCAATCGAACCCGGTACCTCTCCTTGATAAATATAAACCTGATCTGAAGGTATAGAGCTAAAAGCACTTTCTGATACCCCGAAGTTAGCCGATAGAACCTCTTTTGGCGTACGCGCAAACCAATCAGAGATAGATAAGGTGGAAAGATCAGAAAAGTGTCCATCATCGAAGACGAGCAGGAATTCGCAATGTTCCAGCCCTTGAATGGAATGCGGGATACCAGGTGGGAAATACCAAAGGTCTCCTGGACCAACGTCAGCAATGAAGTTTCGTCCATCTTGGTCAACGGCAGTTATTCGTGCCCGTCCTAAAAGCATATACGCCCATTCTGCTTCTTTATGCCAATGAAGCTCACGTACTCCTCCGGCCGTTAAACTCATATTTACCCCAGCAATCGTAGTCGAAACCGGCAGTTCCCTAACCGTAATCTCCCGAGACCACCCGCCTTGTTTCAAAATCATAGAAGTATCTGAGAATGAAAATTTCAAGTTAGGAACTAATCCCGCATCAGTTATAGGCGGAACGAGCATGTTCGGATTTTGAATATCTCGCATAATATTACGCGGCCCTGAATCAATCGCACCTGCTCCATCGCTGCGAATTGGTTGTGGCAAATTCCCTCCCGCTTCATTAACAGTACGTTTTTTCATCATTACACTCCTTTTTCATCCGATTATTAAGTAAAAAACCTTTATCATAGCGTATGAATTGGGCTTTAAATGGTTCCTGTGCCTATTGGTACAATGATTTCTGCCTTAACAATCCGCAAACCTTTGATGCTTTCGCAGTTTAAAAAACGTGTAGCCAACACACTAACATATAAAAAAGAAGAGAAATATTTTTCTCTTCTTCAAACATCTTCTATTAAAGCAGTACCGAATCTTTATCACTATCCTGATTGCGTTTCTCGCGCTCTTCTTCTAAGCGCTTCATATAAACTTCGCCTTCTTTTTCGATAAACTCATTATCCATCTCTTGCTCTTTTTTCGAAGTATATAAAACCATGTAGCCACTCAATACAATCCCAATGATCACAAGATAAATCCACCATGGTAAAGTTTCCACTTTCGTTCATTCCTTTCCTTAGACAAGCCTTATTAGTTTCACTGTATGAGGAAAGAAGCAGATTTATGCTTAAATTTTTCATTGTGGATTCTTCGCGAAGAATGCTTGTACATATTCCATAAACTCGATCGGCTCCTGACGGAACGGTGCGTGGTATCCTTTTTCAATTATATGAAACGTACTATTTGTAAATAACTGATGATACAGCTCACCATTTTCCCAAGAAACACTCTTATCGTGCCTACCCCATAAAATTAAAGTTGGCACCTTAATTTTATCTGCTTCCATCGCAATGCGGCGCTCTTTCATTTTCGTAAGCTCATCATAATGCTTTTTATCATCCCGACTATTTTTCACTTCATTTTTATTATAATCCGTAATCGCAGTTACAGTTTGCAGGTCTGTTGATAACTGCGGCATTTCATAACCTTCTTTTTGCTGGAAAGACTCTATCCCTGTAGAATCTGCCAAAATAAGATGCGTAACTGCGTCCGGGTATAAATATGCTAAATTAAGGGACATCTCTCCCCCCATCGAATGACCAAGTACCGCAAATTGATCATATCCAAGCTTCTTCATTAACTTATAATATAAATTAACTTGCGCAGGAAACGAATACTGAAAATCAATCGGCTTAGAAGAACGCCCAAATCCTAAAATATCGACCGCAATAATCGTATGATCCTTCACGAGTTCCGGATAAATATCACTAAACCCATCTGAAGAACCACCAAACCCGTGAAACATAAGTAAAGGCGGCTTCCCCTCGCCAATTTGCTTAAAATAGATCGTCTGTCCATCAATTTGCGCCATACTCTCTTTCGTATTTAGCTTCATCATCACAGTATCTTTCACTTCTTCAACCTTCGCAATCGGCTTATCAACGAAGTTACAAACTACTAATAAAACAAGAACAATACCGCTAATCATATAAAACTTAAACCGTTTCAAAGTTCCCGTCTCCTTTCTCAAGTTGCTATTTAAAGGTTTTACATTTTTTGGTTATTTTATGTTTTCTTTTTAATTGTAACTATATCGGTTACAATTATATTGAAAAAATATGACTTATTTCTATTACTATCATTATTCCGTAACTATTATAGTTACACATTTAAAGTAAGTCAATTCTTTTCTTTACATGGCCTAATATAAAAAAGCAAGCAATTCCAGCTATCTGCTAAAACCACTTGCTCTTCTACTTATGAATGATACATCGGGTTATCAAATTCTAAATCGTACATCCTTACTCTTTAATAAATTCCTTAGTACTTCTCACTGTATCAATTGGACGAACTAATTTTTCAATTTCTGCACGTTTTGGCTCTAGGAATGGAGGTAAAGATAATTTTTCTCCAAGTGTTTCGTATGGCTCATCTCCCATAAAACCAGGGCCATCTGTTGCAAATTCAAATAAAATTTGTGGTGCAACTCTTGCGTATAATGACTCGAAGAAGTGACGATTTACATAACCAGATGAAGGGAGTCCAACGCTGCCTATTCTCTCAATCCATTCTTCTAATACAGCACGATCTTCTACGCGGAATGCGGCATGGTGCACTGTACCAAAGCCTTGTTGTGCTTCAGGAAGAACCGTATTATGTTCTACAATGACAGAGGCACCGTTTCCACCTTCGTTAACTTCAAATAAATAGAATTCTCCCTCTTGAGCAATCTCTTTAAATAATAGAACTTTTTCTAACACTTCTTTGAAGAAACTAAAGTTCGCGATACGAATAAATACAGGTCCTAAACCAGTAATTGCGTATTCTAATGGAACTGGCCCATCTTGCCAAGGTGTACCTGATTCCACACCTTTATCAAATTCATCTGAGATTAATTGATAGTGTTGATCATCAAAATCAACGAAAGAAAGAGTTTTCTTACCAAATTGCTCTTTAATTCCTGTATGTTTCACTTCAAGACGGTCAAAACGTTTCACCCAATACGCTAGCGCTGCATCACTTGGAACTCGGAACGAAGTCTTTGAAATTTCATTTGTACCGTGTACTCCTTTTGGAACACCTGGGAAATCAAAGAATGTCATATCTGTTCCTGCACTACCTTTATCATCTGCAAAGAATAAGTGATACGTTTGAATATCATCTTGGTTTACCGTTTTCTTAACTAAACGCATTCCTAAAACGTAAGTGAAAAATTCATAGTTTTTTTCTGCACTACTTGTAATCGCTGTAACGTGGTGTATCCCTTTTAATTGGTTCATTTTATATTCCTCCAATAATTTTAATTTATATGTTAAAGTTGTATTTTTTCTTCTATTACTTCTCTTCAACCGGAGCTAAATTTGCTTCAATTTCTGCTCGCTGATCCTCTAAGAACGGCGGTAAATCAAGTTTTTCTCCTAAATGTTCCACATCTCCATCAACTGTAAATCCTGGTCCATCTGTCGCAATTTCAAAAAGGATTCCGTTTGATTCACGGAAATATAAGCTTTTAAAGTAGAAACGGTCGATAATTCCTGAAGAATGAAACCCTCTTTGTTTCACCTGTTCCTCCCAATAGGCAAGCTCTGTATCGTTTTTCACACGAATTGCTAAATGGTGAATGCTACCGCGGCCCGGCTTTTCAGAAGGACCATCCAAATATTTCACAACTATTTCTCCAAAGGCTTCTCCCTTAATAGACTGAAAAATTGCTTCCTCGTCACTTCGGCTAACCTCTGTATAACCAAACATATCTGTAAGTGTACTCGCCATTTTATCAAGCCTACGCACCGTCATTTCCACAGAACCCATTCCTTGAATTTGATGTTCGGCCGGAACTTCGGATTTCTCCCATGTTTCCCAGTGCTTCACTTTTTCTCCGTTTGAAACGATTAGCACTAAACGAAGACCTTCAGAATCCTCAAATTTCAAAGCAGGACGATTTGCATATGTTGTAAGTTCACTATGTTTCACACCAAATTTCTCAAATCGTTCTTTCCAGTAATGCAGGCTGTCCTCTGAAGGAACGAGTAATCCAATTCGAGTAATCGCATTCGTACCGCGATATGTTTTTCCTACTAAAGGAATTTCAAAAAACGATAGCTCCGTACCTGGGCTTCCTGTTTTATCTCCGTAAAATAAGTGATACATTGACGGATCATCTTGGTTTACCGTCATTTTCACACGACGTAAACCAAGCACGTTTTTATAAAAATGATTATTTTCATTTGCGTTCTTTGTAATCATTGAAATGTGATGATGTCCTTTAATTTCATACATCGGTGATTCCTCCGTTTCATTTTACTAGTCAAGTGATAACTAAAAAAATAATATGCTTCTTAACTTTTCACTATATTCTCATTATGTTTTTGTAGCTTAATCTTAGTTTTTTACTTAATAAGTTGCATTGATAGAAAACCGTTTTAAAAATTCATTCATAAATTACTTTACTGTGTAAACCGAAAGTAACTGAGTGTATGTTTTTCATATGACTCAATCACTTTCGTTACTATCACTTTACATCTCAAGTGATTAAAAAGCAAGTAAAAAATCTCAAATTCAAGATATTTCTTTGATTAAATAACATTTTAGGCTGGAGAATAGTTAATTTCTATCTGTTATTGAATTTGATTTTTAATAAAAAAAACAGCCTCATCAAGCGTCTTAACACTTAATGAGGCCATCCTATTTACACTCTTAATTATGGAACGTCGGCTTATAGAACGAACGGTTATCAAGGGCAAAGACACGCTCTGTATATTCGCCTGGTTTTGTGCGTCCTAATGCGCGGTCCATCATGTTCATTTTTGCATCTAAGTTATCGATGTAGTGCAGAATTTCTGCTTCTTTTACTAATGGTGGTTTTGGGCTACCCCATTCTGCTTTTCCGTGGTGGGAAAGGACGATGTGCTGAAGGATTAATACTTCTTCTGCATCGATTTGTAGTTCATCTGCTGCTTTACCAATTTCGTTCACCATAATTGAAATGTGGCCAAGTAAATTTCCTTCCAACGTATACGTCGTAGAAATTGGGCCAGATAGCTCAATTACTTTACCAAGATCGTGTAAAATAACGCCCGCATAAAGTAAATCTTTATCTAACGATGGGTATAGTGTAGAAATTGCTTTCGCTAAATCTAACATTGATACGACATGGTAAGCTAGTCCAGATACGAACTCGTGATGATTTTTCGTCGCTGCTGGATATTCTAAAAATTCATTTTGATGCTTATTTAATAAATGTCTTGTTAGACGCTGAATGTTCGGATTTCTCATTTCAAATATGTACTGCGTAATTTTTTCAACCATATCTTCTTTTTTCACTGGAGCTTTTTCTACAAATTCCGAGATGTCGGTTACTTCATTTTCATTAGCAACGCGAATTTGTTTCACACGTAATTGAATACGTCCTTTATAGTTTTGAATATCCCCTGCTACTTTGACGATTGTTTCTGCTACATATTGTTTCTCAACTTCTGGTGATACATCCCATAGCTTCGCTTCAATATCTCCAGTTTGGTCTTGCAAGATCACTGTTAAAAACGGCTTTCCATTGCTTGCGATACCTTTTGTCGCTGTTTTAATTAACAAGAAAATATCGACTTGTTCACCAACTTCATACTCTGCAATTTTCTTTTTCATTCGAATTCCTCCACCAAATCAATTACTTTTAGTATAGCATACTACAACTCATTTTCTTTACGCTTACGTGTTAATTTTATAATCTGATTTTCTTTAAAATATGTTAATAAATGCTCATGACATGTAAAGAAGATAACTTGTCTATCTTTCGCAATTTCCTTTATAAGTTCAATCGTTCGATTCGTCCTTACCGCATCAAAATGCACGAAGCTATCATCAATAATAAATGGATAATCATGCTCAAATGTTTTCGCTAGCGCAAAGCGTAACGATAAATATAACTGCTCTGCTGTCGCCTGGCTCAGTTCATGACTGTAAAAACGCATACCATCATTACGCTCCACAATAAACGATTCCGTTTCTGACGGTGAGAATATTTTACTATATCGTCCGCCTGTTAAATAAACGAAATACTCTTCGGATTTTTGTAAAATACGCGGAAGATGCACTTCATGATAATATTGCTTCGTTTTCGTTAGTACTGTCTTCGCGGCCGCATATGCAGCCCACTTCTTCACTTGTTCACGCACTTGTGATTTTTTCATTTCCCACTCATGTAGTAAATCACCGTACGTACTACCTTCTTCTAAATTCGCACTTTCTATTCGATGCTTCGCAATACGCTCTGTTAATTCTTTCTCTTTCGCAAGACAGTTTTGCATCGTTACTATTTCTTGCTTTAACTTTTCTTCATATCCTTCAGCCTCATAATTTTCAGCTAATGATAAACTCGTTAAGCGCTGTTCTAAAAGATCAATTTGAGGCAATAGACGCCCCACTTGCTTCTCGGCATCTTCACGTTTTTCCGCCAATCTTCCTGCTTCTAAAAACATCTCTTCATTTGTAGATTTTGCAATATGCCATAAACCATCTCGTTCTACTAGAAGCTGCTTTAATTGCTGCTGCAAGAATTCATATTCCTCTTGCCACTCCGCAAGCTTCTCTTCCTTTTGCTTACAAGTCTGCCTCTTCTCTTTCTCATTTTGCATACGACTTTGCGCCTCATGCAACTTACTATACTCTGTGCTACCGATAACAGTTTCTAGTTTATGTTCAAAACGAGAAATCATTTCATGTAATGAAGATTTTCGCTCACCTTGTTTCTCTAGCTCACGATATAATTGCTGCATTTTTTCAATACGCTCAAACGCCGGCAATATGTGCGCATACGTATAAAATTCCGGGAACATATAACGCTTTTTATAAGCATCTACTTGTTCTCCTGCATGGAAAGTTTCTCTTTCCCATTCCTCATACGATGAAACGACTTTATCATACGCACGTTCCATTTGCTGCAATTTATAAGACTCTCGCTCAAATAACTTTCGAATCTCTTCATCTTTTTCTAATTGATAACGAACTGACATCGCCTCTTCACTTTGACGCCCTCCAGCGCTTTGCTGAAGAGTAAGGAGTTCTTCTTGCAATCCACCTGAAGGATCTTTATATAAAACGAGCGCTAAGACAATCCCTACAAAAACAATAACACTAATAAATAACATCGCGCGGTTATCTATAAATAAACTCGTTACTAAAACGCCCGTGTTAATAAGAAGTAACAGAAGACAAACTCTTTGCCACTGCTTTTTCTTTTGCTTTACTGCCCCTGCTTTCTCTTCATACTTACGCTTCATTCTCTCTGCGCCCATACCTAGAAACGCCGCATCTTGAAATGATCTTTCTTTCTCAACTAACGTATTTCTCTCTCCATCAGCTAACATTTGCTGGCTTATTTGTCTTATATTCTCTTCTTGTTCTTCTAATTGCTCCTGAGCCGTTTTAAAACGTTCATCTAGCTGCGTTTTTTGCGTTTCTAACTCTCTTGCTTTTTGCACCGGTTGTGTAATTAATTCTTTCGTCGCTAAACTTATATCAAATGAAAGAACAGTCTCTTTTTCAAAAGTGGCGCCAATTTGTTGCTCTAGTTCTGCAATTTCTTCTTTTATATTCGCAATATTCCCTGTAATATCACGCATTTCTTGGCGTGCATTTTCATAAGACATATGCTGCATACGAAGCTCTTCTACGTAACTTTCTTTTTGTAAAAACACTTCATCTATTTCTGTCGCATCAATTTCTAATTGCACAGTTTCTATCTTTTTCTGAAGTGAATCTACTTGCACTTGAAGAGGCTCCATCTTAGCCTTTATCGCCTCATAGCGCGCCGTACCATTTACAGGAAACTGTCCTTTTTCGTTTTCTAACACTTTCTCGTGCGTACGTTTTTCAATAACGAGAGGCTCAAGCGCTGATAATATTTCATAGTCTTGCTTTCGTTTTTCCGCACACTCTTTTTCAGTGCGAACGTAAGCGAGTTTCTCTTCACTTTCTTTTAACTGCTCAACCTGTTTTTCATACGTGCCAATTTTCCCTTGCCACTCTTTCAGCTTCTCTTCAAGCTTCTTCATTTCTTGCAATGACACGTTAATTTCAGGCTTACGACCACTCGGCTTAAAGCGCTGATCCATTTCTTTTTCTAGCTTTTTATCTAACTGCAATAACGCATCGCTTCCGACTGCACTTGCAGAAAATAAATAATTGCCGATATCCGCCTCGCCAAGCTGATGAATATTTTGAAGGCCATGCATATCAAATGAAAAGACAGAATCAAATAAGCTTTCATTCATTCCGCTTAATATATCATTTAAAATATCTTCGCCGCCAGTTTTCCCGTCTTCAAAATAAACGGTCACTTCACCAGATGCCGTCTTTGGTAAACGCTCAATTTTCAAATGGCCGTACTTCTCTGTTTGCACAGTGACCGCTCCGCCATACTTCCCGCCTTCTTTCGGTTCATAACGGCGCTGCCCTCTCGTCGGAAAACCGAATAAAATACTTTTCATAAATGAGCGAATTGTCGATTTCCCCGCTTCATTTTCACCGTACAACACCGTCAGCAATGAAAGATCCATTTCCACATTTTCTAGTTTTCCATAGCCATAAATATGGAGTTTTTCAATTCTCATTTTTTATCCCTCTCTTGCTGGAATAATTGCTCTAAAATAATATTTTCCGCTTCCTTTTGAATCTCTTTCTTTTCTTCTTCCGTAAAAGATTCAATACTATTACGTGCCACAGGAGATGCCCAAATCGTGCGCAATACTCCGTCCATATTTGTAAAAGCTTCTAACTCTTGCAGTACACTACCGACGAAATGATTTTCCGCTTTCAAACGTTCAATTTCCGCAAAAGAAACCGTCTCATTTTTCCACTTCATCGCATACACAAAGTCCTTTCGCTCTTCTCCTGCTGCTAAAATATGAAAAATCTCTTCCACACGCTTTTCATCACGTAAATAAGGGGAAAGTGGCCCTTGCCCTGTAAATACGACAGTTAAAAGAGTGCCTTCCTCTTCTCTTCGGCACTCATTCATCATTTCTGCCGCTACTGTCATAAGATCATCAACAGTTTCAAGTCCATCAATATTAACTTCTATCTCATCCCATACAACATCCGCAGTATGGAAAAACGAACAATGCGATCCTTGTTTCGTTAACTCGATAAGGTACGCACCCTTTTCCCCTGTTTCCTTACGATGGCGCCCTTGTATATTACCTGGATAAATAATGTACGGCTCTTCCGATAAAACTTCTCGTTTATGTATATGGCCAAGAGCCCAATAATCAAACTGCTTTTCCTTCAGCTCACGAATTTGAAACGGTGCATAGCGATTATGCTCCGCATCCCCTTCCACACTTCCGTGAAGCATTCCAATATGAAAAGGCGCATCACTCATTTTCGTATACTGCGCTGTCATATTATCCGTTACTGCTTGCTGCAAATAACTAAACCCATAAATAGAAGCTACACGCTCACCATTTTTATAAAATGATTTCTCTTCCACATAAGGCTCCGTAAACACATGAACATTTTCCGGAAACTCAATCGCTGCCCAGCTTCCGCCTAAATGATCGTGGTTACCGTGAATAATAAAAATGGGAATATCGTACTGCGAAAGTCTCTTCATTTGCTCGCGCACAAACACTTGCGCTCTTAAACTTCTCGTCTCTGCATCGTACAAATCCCCAGCTAGTAATACAAAATCAACGCGCTCTTGAATTGCTTTATCAACAATACGCTCGAACGATTCAAACGTACTTTGCTTCATTCTCTCCCAAACAGACGGTGGTACATTCATTTCCATCCCTTTAAACGGACTATCCAAATGCAAATCAGCCGCATGTATAAACTTCACTTGTTTCACAGATAACGATCCTTTCCTTTTCCGTACTTTACTACGAATAGTAAACCTACTGCCCATAAAACTTTCACTCTATCTCGAATTAACGGGCAGTAAAGCTAAGAAGTTAGTCTCAAAACAAACTGCCCGTAAATACCCGATTGGTTCAACTAATAATAAGCGAGGGATGAAAAAACTCCCTCGCTTATTAAAGTTTCACTTTATTGTAACACGCAATGTCATATATTTCTTTGCATATTCTAGTGATTTATGACAAAATAGTTATAAGATTCTGATTTTAATTATTGGAGGGAATTTTCATGGGAGTATACGTTCTAACAGTCTTTGAAAAAGATGGTTCAAAAGCATTAGACGAATCATTCGAGGCGGCAACTGAAAAAGAAGCGAAATCGAAAGGCGAATCTATTTTACAAGAAAAAGGATTGTACGAAAAAACACATCGCTGCACATCTTCTGCAGGCAAGCTCGTTTTATTCCAGCGCTAAAAAAAGAAGCGTCATCCGCTTCTTTTTCACTCTACTATATCTTCGTCACACCACGTAAACACTACATCTAGGATGCGATTACCGATACGTACGCGCTTATTCCATTTTCCTGTTTGGATCTGATGTTGCAATTCTGTCTTCATCTTTTCCGTCCAGTCGTGAATCGTTTCACTACCGTTATATGGATATACGCTCGGAAACTCTTTCTGCAGAAGATGCAAACTCTCTGCATCAAAATGAAAATGGAAGAAGTAGTTTGCTGTAAGCGATGGTTCTTGCAATCGTAAAAAATGATCATCGATTTGCTTTCTATTTCTGTAGAAAGTAAAGATGTTCACTTTTCCGCTCGTAATTTGATCAATTTGAATTTCGTGCTTCTCTATAATCACGTCTTGCCCACCTCGTTATATACTACCTTTAGTATATATGTCTTTTGCAACAAAGTTAACCATTTTCGCGCGAAATTCATTTCCTTCATTATAATCCCGTACCTCCAAGTACAATCAGAACAAATAAAAAAACAAAGTTGAAGGGGAGCGATCACATGTATTTCGGAAGCAAAGGTTGGTATGTAAAAGAACTTAAAAAATTAGGTATCCGTACTTACGAAGGCAAAAAACTAGAATCTTATCGTACGCATGTTTTATCTAGTTTACTTGAAAGAATGAAGAAAGCTTCGGCTTAATAGATGTAGGAAGCAACTCCGGTTGCTTCCTTTTTATTTTGCGTATGTCCCCTCCTACGTTTAAATGAGACAAGCAATTGAAATACAGATGTTATAATAAATCTAACTACACTAAGGGGGAACATTTATTTTGCGCGGAAAATACATTCAATTTCATGAATTTGGCAATCCAAAAGATGTGTTACAGGTTGAATATAAAAATATAGAACCACCAAAAGATAATGAAGTTTTAGTTCGTATGCTAGTCAGACCTATCAATCCATCTGACTTAATTCCAATAACCGGGGCGTATGCACATAGAATTTCTTTACCTAATATACCTGGTTATGAAGGTGTTGGAATTGTAGAAGATGTTGGTCCTTTCGTTTCTAAAGATCTCATCGGTAAACGTGTTTTGCCATTGCGCGGAGAAGGCACTTGGCAAAAGTTTGTTAAAGCATCAGCTGACTTTGTAGTCCCTATACCTGATTCCATTGATGATTTCACAGCGGCTCAAATGTATATTAATCCCCTTACAGCATGGGTCACTTGTACTGAAACTCTAAATTTAAAACGTAATGACGTTTTATTAGTAAACGCTTGTGGATCTGCTATTGGTCATCTATTTGCTCAGTTATCGCAAATTTTAAACTTCCGATTAATTGCAGTTACAAGAAATAGCAAGCATACAGAGGAATTACTTCAGCTTGGTGCGGAATATGTAATAGACACTTCCACTACTCCGCTTTATGAAACAGTTATGGAGTTAACAAACGGGATAGGCGCAGATGCTGCGATTGATTCTATTGGCGGCTCAGATGGAAATGAATTAGCGTTTTGTGTACGTCCCAATGGACACTTTTTAACTATAGGTCTTCTATCAGGAATACAAGTAAACTGGGCAGAGATTGTCACTAAAGCAAAAGTGCACGCTAACATATTTCATTTACGACATTGGAATAAAGACGTGTCAGCATATAAATGGCAGGAGACGTTTCGTCACTTAATTCGTTTAGTAGAAGCTAAACAATTACGTTTCATGACGGTACATTCTACGCATGACTTAGTAGATGTAAAAAATGCGGTTGATGTCGTTCAATCTGCCGAGAAAGCAAAAGGGAAAGTGTTTTTGACGAGCCAATAAAATTATAAAGGATAGATTAACAGTATAAAATATACTCTATCTATCCTTTTTGTATCTTATTTAAACTTAATTTCCGAAGGTTTTTTCAAAATAGAAGCCTGGCCCATTAATTTGTGGAACAAATCCTTCTTGAGTCGAGCTGTTTTCCACCATATTTTGTTCTTCTGCTGTTATAACAGTGATCACATCTTTCTCTTCTACTACTTTTCTTTCTCTTTGATCTTGTTCTTCTTTAGTAACAAGCTTATATTGATCTCCATCAGTCTGTGCAAATACCTTTGTACTTTGAACATCTTTTACAAATCCAAGTGATAATGCTAATACACTCGAGAAGGCAATAGATAATACTAATTTTCTTTTCATAAGTACCCCCTATTTTTCCATTATATTCATTATGAATATAATACCATAAATAACTTATTAATCCAGTTAGACAGAGATAAGTCGATTTAAAAATTTCCGTTTGAATAATCCCTTATAATTTATAGGATCCAAAAGTGTATTTGCCCCTACGCAACGTTATCACCCCGTTTCAGCTACCTAAAAAATAACATTGTCAACAGAACTTAAATTGGTTATCATAAAAGCGAATATAACAGGAGATGAGCAGATGAATATAAACGAAAAGAAATCTTTTTCAAAAGTTTCTCGTCGTAAATTAGTCGACGAAGTGCTGGAACGTCTACAAGAAAAAATCTTTTCTGGTGAGTATGAAGTAGGTGATCGCCTCCCTACAGAGCCGCAATTAATGGAAGAGCTAGGTGTAGGGCGTTCAACACTGCGAGAAAGTATAAAAATATTAGTACATGCTGGCATACTAGAGGTTCGACAAGGGCAAGGCACTCGTATTGTCTCACTAAGTACAAAACAAGATTCATTTGAAAAACGATTGCAAGAAGCTAATATTAGTCATGTGTATGAAGCACGCAATATGTTGGATAAGGAAGTAGCTATGTTGGCGGCACAACGCCGAAATGAAGAGGATCTTTTATACTTAAAAGGACATTTAAATAAAAGAAAAAATGCCCTTCAAGAAGGGAATTATGTAGCATACATAGATGCAGACATTCAGTTTCATCTAGCAATCGCAAAGGCAAGCAAAAACGAAGTTCTACTTGATATGTATCAATCTTTCGTACCTGTTCTTCGTCACATTTTAAGCCAATTAATATTAAATACAACTGACTATGAAGATAACTCTGAGGTTCATGAAAAATTATTCCAAGCTATTTTAAAACAAAATGCCGAAGAGGCTCAAACATACGCTGTTCAAAATTTGGAGCTGAAATAAGCTCCTTATATATTACACTTAAACGTCAGATGATATCACGAATTAAGAAAGGAGAATAAAGAAATGTCACAAACAATTGTAAAGTCCATTAACATTGGGAAAATTGAACAACTACCTTATGGAAAAACTCTTATTTCAACAGCAATAAGAAAATACCCTGTCCAAGGTGATATATTTTTAACGAAAAATGGTTTACTTGGGGATGAACAAGCTTATAAAGATCATGGCGGACTAGATAAAGCATTATGCGTTTACTCTTACGATCACTACGCCTATTGGAGCAAAATAATCCCTTCTATGATAGATGATTCACTCTTTGGAGAAAACATTACCGTATACGGATTGACTGAAGAAACTGTTCATGTTGGCGATATCTTTTCTTTCGGAGAAGCAATTATACAAATATCAGAGCCAAGAAATCCCTGCTATAAACTTGCGAAGAAATATAACGTCCCTACCCTGCCACTTGAAATGCAACAAACTGGATTTACGGGTTTCCTCTGTCGCGTGTTACAAGAAGGAAAAGTTTCTACAAGTGATTGTTTACAACTTATTAAATCACATCCTAAACGGGTGTCTATTGCACAAATTAACCGTGTTAAATTTCATGATAAAGATGATATAAAAACAATAAAAAATATTATTGAATTGGACGCATTGTCAAATAGCTTACGCGAATTACTATTAAAACGTTTAAATAAATAATTATGTCATTAAACATCAGATGATATACTCAATAACATCTGATGTTTAAGAGAGGAGAAAAAGAAATTGAAACATCGAGAACGAACTTTTTTGTATATATTAGCACTATTTTTCGTTTCAATTAATTTACGCGTCGGAATCACATCCGTTTCACCTTTATTAGAAACAATCCGCCAAGACTTAAATATAAGCAACTTTTCCGTTAGCTTTTTAACAGCTATCCCTGTATTTTGTATGGGCACATTCGCCTTACTAACAGGGAAGGTAATTAAAAAATATGGTGCAGAGAAAGCAATTATGGCTTGCCTTATTTTAATCGGCTTTGCAACATGTATGAGAGCCTTTACCTCTTCCCTTTTTACATTATTCACGAGCTCTCTATTTATCGGTATTGGAATCGCGCTTGCAGGACCGTTACTATCAGGTTTTATTAAAGAAAAATTCCCTACTAAAATCGGCTTAATGATTGGAATATATTCAGTAGGCATGGGAACTGGCGCTTCTTTAAGCGCAGGATTAACGATTCCTTTACAACATGTATTAAAAGGATCTTGGAATATGGCACTCGCTTTTTGGGGTGTACTTACTATCGTAGCCATTACATTTTGGTATCCGGTTATGAAACGAAAAAAGAATACGCACGTACAAAATAGAAAGAATAATAGTTTGCCTTTAAGAAATAAAAAAGCATGGTTGTTCACAATCTTTTTCGGACTACAATCAGGAATCTTTTATTCTATTACTACTTGGCTTGCGCCAGCAAATCAAAGTATGGGTGTAAGCAACCAACAAGCTGGTACTCTTATAACCGTTTTTACAGTTATTCAAATGATATGCAGCTTTTTAATTCCAACGTTAGCTGATATTTATAAAAACCGAGCACTTTGGTTATTAGGAAGCATCTGTTTTGTACTGATAGGTTTATCGCTCATGATATATCCATTAACTACACCATGGATTACTTCTATTTTACTAGGGATCGGGCTCGGCGGTGTATTTCCACTCGCTCTAATGCTACCGCTATATGAAACAAAAACTTCAGAAGATGCGAGTGCATGGACTGCTATGATGCAATCAGGAGGATACATTATAGGTGGCTTCATTCCTGTCTTAGCAGGAATCGCTCGTGACTATTTTAATGGTTATACGCAAGTTTTTATTATAATGGCACTTCTAAGCTTAATTTTGTTCATTTTAACTTTAGTCATGAGCAAAAGAAAGATAGAAACGAAAGATCTTATAGCTTAAATGAAAAGAATGAGCCTTTTCCTAAAGGATAAAGCTCATTCTTTTTACTTCTAACTCGAAAACAAAAAAAGCCCCTCAAAGCATACAGCCCACTTGGGCTTCTGGAATGATATCATGTGCAAGCTTCGTAGCGAGTGCACTTGCTACGAACTGGTGATGTGCTGCTTGATAGCCAATCTGCTCCTTAAGTGGCCCGTGAAATGATTTCTTGTTCATCAAGTACTAGCTTCAAGCTTGATAAAGAGATTGTTTGAAAGTTCTCTTTCGACATACGTTTTCGATAATGCGTAGGTGTTTCTCCAGTCACTTTTTTAAACATGCGGCTAAAGACTACTAAACTACGAAAGCCAACTTGATAAGAAATGTTTTCTACTGATTCATTTGTCATCGAAAGTAAATGCGCTGCGTGATTAATGCGCACCCTTAAAATCCAGTCCTTCATGCTCATCCCGAAATGATTGTGAAAGACTCGATAAAGATGGCTTCGATTGACCGCAAGATGATCTGCCACATCATTTACTGTAATCTCCTCTACATAGTGCTCTCCAATATATTTCATTGCCTCAATTGCGAGTCGTGAAAACTTTTGTTTTATTCCTGGCGAAAATTCGCCACCATCTGTAATTAATAATCTTAAAAACCGATAAATCAACTCGTTCAACTTTAATTCATCTTCTAATGTATTGTGAGAGCAATTCATACACTCCAATATAATTTCCAAATATTGTTGAATATTAGTTGAGGTAACAGAGTAGTTATCTTTTTTAAAACGCGAATGATGAATAATATCCTCTGCTACCTTCCCACCAAATGCCAGCCACGCATACAGCCATGGTTCTTCTGCATCCGAGCGATAAAAGGTCGACTCTCCTGGGGGAATGAGAAAAACATTGCCTTTCTTTAATGAATATTTTTTATCTTTTACATGATACGCTCCTTTACCATCCAACACGACATGAATAATGTAGCTGTTGCGTACAGCTGGTCCAAAAGCATGTAAAGGCAGTGTTTTTGAAAAACCACAAAAATCAAAATAAAGTTCGCTTGAGAAGTAATGCTGTTCTTTTTTAATAAAGATTGCCTGTTCCATAGGCCCTCTTCCCTCCTCGCGATTTCTATAACTTAATTTTCCTTTTGATGAAAAAAACGCAACAAAAAGTTAAATCAAGGTCACAAAATGATATAAAACTGAAAGCGTCTTCTTGTTAAAATATACATGAAATAGAAAACAATAGGAAGGACATTAATGTAGTTAGTTAGCCTTTTTACACTTAACTTTATAAACGTTTTCTCGTTGTGATTTAAATTAGGTCGAGAGGAAAATTATAAAACAGGAGAATAAAGATGAATGGAAAGGAAACGTGAACTAGCCTTAAAATTCGCTATGGTATTTGGGTCTCAAGAAACAACTCAATATTTTTCTCCAGGACGTATCAACTTAATCGGAGAACATACAGACTACAATGGCGGCTATGTATTCCCCGCTTCTATTACCTATGGAACTTACGGAATAGCTAGACGTCGCGAGGATGATAGAGTATTAGTTTACTCAACGAACTTTGAAGAACTTGGAGTAATTAGCTTCACGTTGAATGAACTAGATTACGATAAAAATGCTAATTGGGGAAATTACGTAAAAGGAGTTATCTTAACACTGAAAGAAGCAGGTCATGAAATAAACTGTGGTTTTGAGCTATTAGTTGAGGGCACAATTCCGAATGGAGCGGGACTTTCAAGTAGTGCTTCACTTGAATTACTTGTAGGCGTAGTATTAGAAAACTTGTTTAACTTAGAAGTAACACGACTTGAATTAGTGAAAATGGGTAAAAAAGTTGAAAATGAATTCATTGGTGTAAATTCCGGTATCATGGATCAATTTGCCATTGGATTTGGTGAGAAGGAGAAAGCAATTCTCCTTGATACCAATACGCTAGAGTATGAAATGGTTCCAGTAGTTTTGGACGACTATGCGATTGTAATTATGAATACTAATAAACGTCGTGAACTGGCAGATTCAAAATATAATGAGCGTCGGGCTGAATGTGAAGAAGCACTCGCACGTCTCCAAACGAAGTTAGAAATTCATGCACTTGGAGAACTAAGCGAAACAGAATTTGATGCAAATCAAAATCTTATTGGGGATGAAATCTTAATTAAACGCGCGAAGCATGCAGTTTACGAAAATGAACGTACAAAAAAAGCCAAAGCAGCTCTTACTGCAGGTGATTTAGAAGAATTCGGAAAGCTATTGAATGCTTCCCATACATCTTTAAGAAATGATTATGAAGTAACCGGGCTTGAATTGGATACATTGGTGGCCACTGCACAAAAACAAGAGGGTGTGCTTGGAGCCCGTATGACTGGAGCAGGATTTGGTGGGTGCGCCATCGCATTAGTAAAAGAAAGTGAAATCCACACTTTTAAAAATAATGTTTATGATGAATATCTCAAAATTGTTGGATATGCGCCTGTCTTCTATGTGGCACACATTGGTAGTGGAGCTACAGTGATTGGATGATGAGTGAGGTGAAAACGATGAACACATGTAAAGCAATTTACGATTTTACTACACTTGCGATTGAGAATGGAGCCATTGAGAAGAATGACCGAATTTATATGCACAATCAACTATTACGTTTGATTGGCGAATCGGAAATGGGAGAGATTACTAGCGAAGTTGAAGTGGACCCACATGTGCTGTTAGATACACTTATGGATAAAGCGACGGAAAATCTTATTATCACTAAAAACCAAGCCAATCGTGATATGTTCGAAGCGCTTTTAATGAATGTGATTACACCACTTCCATCCAAGGTCAATGAGAATTTTCAGGAGGCATATCGCAAAAGTCCCGAACAGGCAACAGATTATTTCTTTGAAATAAGTAAACGCAATGATTATATAAAGACCCGTGCAATTGCAAAAAATATTTATTATTTAGCAGAATCAAAATATGGTGAACTTGAGATTACTATTAATTTGTCCAAACCAGAGAAAGATCCAAGAGAGATCTTAGCGACTAGAAATACACCGAGGGGAAATTATCCAAAATGTTTACTTTGTATTGAAAATGAAGGGTATTTCGGCCACTTGAATCACCCAGGCAAAAGCAATCACCGAATCATTAACATCGAACTAAATGGAGAAGAATGGGGTTTTCAATATTCACCATATGCATACTTTAACGAACATTCCATCGTACTATCTAAGGAGCATCGACCAATGAAAATTTCTCGTGAGGCATTCTCTCGTTTATTCAGTTTTGTAGAAATCATGCCACACTATTTTATTGGCTCAAATGCGGATTTACCTATTGTAGGAGGATCTATCTTAAGTCATGATCATTATCAAGCTGGACGCCATAACTTTCCGATGGCCAAAGCTAAAGTTCTTAAAACATTTGAACTATGTGACTATCCAAATATTTCTTGCGGTATTGTCAACTGGCCAATGAGTGTGATTCGCCTCTCTTCTTTAAACAAAGAGGAACTAATTAATTCCAGCACCTACATCCATGAAAGTTGGAAGAACTATTCGGATGAATTCTTACAAATTCGTGCGCAATCAAAAAATGGCGCACAACATCATACGATTACACCAATTGTGCGGCGTCGCGAAGAAAAGTATGAAATTGATCTTGTACTACGTGATAATAATGTGAGTGAAGAATACCCTGATGGAATTTTTCATTCACACCCAGATGTACAGCATATTAAGAGAGAAAATATCGGGCTTATTGAAGTCATGGGCCTAGCGATTCTCCCTTCACGTTTGATTGAGGAGCTTCATGAAGTTGAACTGTACTTGTTAAATAAAGAAGCCAATGTTTCTGAAATCCATCAAAAATGGGCAGATGAATTAAAAGCCCAGGGTGGCTATGCGGAAGAGACCATCCAAAGCTTTCTTCAAACTGAAGTTGCAAAAAAATTTGAATGCATATTAGAAAATGCTGGTGTCTATAAAATGAATAAAGATGGTAGAGCAGGATTTGATCGCTTTATCAGAGAATTACAAAGCGCGAATAGAGAGCTTATCGTTTTGGAATAAAGTGGAGCATTATACGACATCATTTTTCTATTCCAGGATGTGTTGAATATAAAATTCATATTCAGGAGGTTTTATAAATGTCAAAAATTACATTTCTAGGTGCTGGAAGTACGATTTTTGCTAAAAATGTATTGGGTGACTGCATGTTAACACCTAGTATCCAAGGGTTCGAGTTTGCTCTGTTTGATATTGACCATCAACGCTTAAAAGATTCTGAGAACATACTGCAAAACCTAAAGGAAAGTTCCGGTAGTAACGTACACATCAAGACTTATACGGACCGAAAAGAGGCGTTAAGGGGAGCAAAATACGTCATTAATGCCATACAGGTCGGCGGCTATGAGCCTTGTACATTGACTGATTTCGAAATTCCGAAAAAGTACGGGCTTCTTCAGACGATTGGAGATACAATCGGCATTGGCGGCATTTTCCGCGCATTACGAACTATTCCGGTGATGCTTGATTTTGCCAAAGATATTCGTGAAGTTTGTCCGGATGCTTGGTTTTTAAACTATACAAATCCGATGGCGACGTTAACGGCGGCTATGATTCGTTACGGTGGCGTAAAAACGGTCGGATTGTGCCACAGCGTCCAGGTGTGTGTGCCTTACTTATTTAATTCGCTTGGAATGAATACAGAAAATGTCCAGTGGAAAATTGCCGGAATCAATCATATGGCCTGGCTTTTAGAAGTGACAAGAGATGGAAAAGACTTGTACCCGGAAATCAAGAGACTTGCGACTGAAAAGCAAAAAGAAAAACATGAGGATATGGTTCGTTTTGAACTGATGAATCGTTTCGGCTATTACGTAACGGAATCGTCCGAGCATAACGCCGAATATCACCCATACTTCATCAAAAGGAATTATCCGGAGCTCATCGATAAGTTGAATATTCCTCTTGATGAATACCCGCGCCGCTGTATCAATCAAATTAGTGATTGGATGAAAATGCGTGAAGACCTTGTTAACAACAAAAACCTTACGCATAAACGTACACATGAATACGCTTCTTATATCATTGATGCAATGGAAACCGATAAAGCATTTAAACTCCACGGAAATGTATTGAATACAGGAAGCTTAATCAGTAACCTTCCGGAAAAAGCTGTCGTTGAAGTTCCGTGCCTAGTTGATCGGAGTGGAATTACACCTTGTTATGTAGGAGAACTTCCTGAACAGTTGGCGGCGCTAAACCGTACTAACATCAATACCCAGCTTCTTACCATTGAAGCAGCTATAACGGGTAAGCGAGAGCACATTTACCAGGCTGCAATGCTTGATCCACATACTGCGGCAGAACTATCTATCGATGATATCGTCTCATTATGCGATGACCTTATTGAAGCACATGGTGACTGGCTGCCTCAATTTAAAGGGGAAGCAGTTGTGGAGACAATCTAAATAACGTGAATGAATACTACAGAATAGACTGAATTCCAAACAGTTTTAGTCTGTTCAGGTGAAAACATGTTCACTAGAACCTAAAAGCGTATATGTTTGAAAAAATAACAGGCTTCTTCCAATTACGAAGAAATCTGTTATTTTTCACCGTTTTTATAGTAAATAATCACTTTCTGCGTGTAAGTTAAAAAATGAGATTCTAATTAATACACTAATTCTATTGTCTATTAAAAGTCATTCTATACAAAAGAAAACAACTTGAAGTTATCAAACTGCTAAAAAACATTTGGAAGCTAAAATGCAACGAACGCTTTTTAAAACAGAAGTATCGTTTAAAACCAATCAAATTATAAATAAAAAAGCCCCTCAAAGCATATGCTTCAAGGGGTGAGCCTGTTTTTTATTTAATTATATACGTACAGCTGTACCACTTACAGCAACCATTAACATTCCATCACGAACTACTTCATAATCTACGTCAACACCAACGATAGCGTTCGCACCTTTTTGTCTTGCAAGTTCTTTCATTTCATTCATTGCAATATCACGAGCTTCTTTTAGCTTACTTTCATAAGCACCAGCACGACCTCCGACAACATCACGAACTGAAGCGAATAAATCACGGACAATATTTGCACCCATAATAGCTTCACCATTTACAATATCAATATACTCAATAATCTCTTTACCTTGAATTCCAGACGTTGTTGTTACAATCATGACTGACACTCTCCTAATAACTTATAGTTTTTGATTAGCTTTCTTATGTCTTTATTATGACAGGGAAAAAGTATCTAATCTATTGAATTACCTTACAAGAATGTGACAGTTTTGTAAGGATAGAAGTTTATTTATTCATCCATTTACAAATAGTGTCTAAATTAACAGAAAATTGCTATAATTAAAGTGGAAGGGGGATAAAAAATGAAAAAAATTACATATGTATGTGTCCTAAGTATTCTATCTTTATCTTTAATAGGTTGTACAAGCACTTCTACTACAGATAATACTCCAAAAACTAAACAAGAAAATTCGAAAAATACCATTCAATTAAACTCCGCAGACATTACAAACATTGAGTTACTTGCAACAACAACTAACCCTGTTTCAAAAGCACAAACAGATAACGAAGAAATGATAAAATCTATTGCTTCAACAGTTCAAAACGGAACACCTAAAACAATCACTTTAAATCAAGAAAAGAAACAATCTGCCCATTCTACTATAACCGTTACATATAAAGGTGACTCGAAAGAAGAATATCTTGTGTGGGTTGATAATAAAGATCAAATTACAATCGCTAAAAATGAGAAGAAAGATAAAGTAGAAGGTGTGACATTGAACATTAAAGGCACTAAAATGATGAAGGATTTTTTTAAAAATGATAAAGCGTAAAAAAGATCCCCTTCAACTTTAAGGGGATCTCTTACATCATTTTCTCTCTTCATACAGCCTATTTGCTTTATACGAGCAAACGAAAAACATACCAATCGCAACCGGAATAAATAACCATGAAAAGCCCCTCATTAATGCAAATGGTGTCTCAAATAAGAATGATCCTAAAAATGCTGCACCATGCATATCCCATAACCCCCGTGTAAGGTATAGATCTCTTGGATTTAGAATCGCTCCTAGATCAATTGTTTTACTAAACATAAATAGGATTAATATCGGCAAATAACATATCGCTAATTCGAGAAATGTCTTAGATAGACGCTTATACTTCCCTACTCGTGACATTTCATCCGAAAAAATGTCATCTTCGCTTCCCTCATCTATCTTTTGAAAATATTGCGTGCCTGACCACCATTTACCGGCTATATGTTTCCAGCCACTATCTTCAAATAACGTACAGTAGTTAATAAAATCACTTCGTCTATTAAATATTCTATGATCTATTTTAATTGTCGCATCTTCCGGTTCTGCGATTCTAAATCTATAACCAAATGTATTGCTTTCTAGATAATAGCCTTTCCAAGCCATCTCCTCTAACCATTTTTCTTCTTTCTCAAAATCAATGAAAAATTTCAATCTCCACATCATCTAATCCCCCTAAACTATTGGCTCAGTAAATTTTTCGTAACCCCAATAATATGCTGCATTCTCATAAAATCTAAATGTAATACTTCTTTTCCTCGCTTAGTAATTACATACACTTTTCTTCGTTTATCTTCACTTTGTACTGATTCTATTAATTGTTGCTTCAATAAATTTTCAACCGCACCGTAAAGTGTACCAGCCGCAATCTTCACTTGATGATTACTAAGTTCCTCAACCTTTTGCATAATTAAATACCCATGGGCCGGCTCTAATAAAGCTAAAAGAACGTAATACGTTGTTTCCGTTAATGGTAAATTTTTATCTCTATTCATAAAGACCTCCAATGTAACGATAAGTATATAGGTAAACTATACAGTTCAACTATATAGTTTGATTTTATACAGTTTAACTGTATATGTCAAATTCAAATATAAAAAAACAACCTAGATCCCTTACATGGATCTAGGTTGTTTTTAATACGTAAACGTAATCGTCACCAAAGAATATCCTTCTTTTGCATTATACGGCTCCGCCTTATATGACACTCGATTGGATCCTTTTGGATAACTGATTTCTCCAATTGCATTTTTCACATCTTGCAATGCACCGTCCATTGATTGCTTATAAAGAACTTCAATCTTTTCTGGTTTTGCACTATAGCGCTGCTGCATTTTATTTTTCAGTTCATTATAATTATTTGCAACGTACTCATTTCCTAAATAATTTAGTTTTGTATCTTTTAATATTTGTTCATATGCAACTGTTTTAGAGCTACCCGCTGCAATTTTATTTGTAAGTGTATCATAATAATTTGTAGTAGCCTGTGGGGATTCACCACGATTCCACTCGTGATTTCTTGCAATTTGTTCATCCGATAAGTTGAAATAAGAATACGTTACTCGGCCTTGTTCATCCGGTATTGGATCATCGAATGTTGTATCAAGGTGGTACCATTTATTATCGATTTTAACTAAATTCCAAGCATGAGGTTGTCCGTCTCCAGTTCCTACTACAAAATGATTCTCAATTCCAGCTTCTTTTAACAATTGATAGGTTAATAGTGCGTAACCTTGGCAAACGGCAGAACGATTCGCTAACGCCTCATATGCTGTATACGCTTTATAAGACGTATCATAAGAAACGTGTTTCACTACGTAATCATGAATCGCCTTCACTTTTTCGTGATCATCCATTCCCACTTGAATAATAGAGGAAACGATCGCTTTTGCTTGTTTCATTACATATTCCGTTTGTTCTTTCGTTTCACGATATGTAATATGTAACGTAAACATATAATTTCCAGGTGATCCAGAAAGTGAATATGAAACATTCGATCTATTATAATTTGTATACTCATTTTTATTTGCAACTTCTTTATATGCGTTAAAAAGTGTATTCATCACTTCTTCTGTATTACTATTTTTCGTTTGATACGGAAGTGTAATGTTCGTTTCGTATGTATTAATACGCTTTTGTACTTCATCTTTAAACGTTGTTAATAAAGCAGTATCTCCTGTACTTTTCACATCAGAGTTTTTATATTCCAAAGCTTTATATAAAAACTGTGCATATTGTTCACGTGTTACTGTAGTATACGGCCCAAACTTCCCTTCACCTGTACCTTCTGCAATCCCATTTGACTGCACCGCACTAATCGCATTTTCTGCCCAAAAACCATTTGGAACATCGTTAAATGTATGTTTTTTCGTTGCAGAGACTTGAAAAGCATTTGTAAGAATTTGTGCCATTTCCGCACGACTAACAGAATCTTTCGGTCTAAAACCGCCATTTCCATCACCTTTAAAAATCCCTAATTTCGTTAACGTTAAAACCTCTTCAGGAAACAGTGTAGAACCTGAGCGAATATCACGATAAGGATTGTTTAAAGTAGATCCATCTTTTAATACATAACGAGTTCCATCATTACTAAACGAACCGCCTTGCTTATTCGGTACCAACACTCGATAAACTAAAGCCGCAACTTGCTCTCTCGTCGCAACATCACCAAAACCAAACTTCCCATTTCCATAACCTGAAATAATATTTTTACTCGCTAAATCTTTAATCGCAGGATAGGACCAGTGCGATGTTGGCACATCAGAAAAAATGCCTGCTTCAGCAGCTTTAATCTCATCAACATTTGTATATAATAAAGCACCACCAATAAGTGATAATGATGTAATTGATTTTAATAGTTTTGTATACATAATGCCTTCTCCCAATACGTCCTCTATTTTTGTTATTTTTTGTCGAAAAATCTAAATGAATATGACAAAACACATTATACAATTAAAAGTTTTCGGAGGATATACTAAATTTTAAAATATGCAAAAACTCATATTACTATATTTTTTGTATTGATATTATGCTATTTTACTTGCGAATATATAAATATAAAACGATTTGTTATAGCAGGAATTCAAAGTCTTCTTCATGCTTCACGAACCTTGAAATGTATTGAAACTGTTTACGCTTTATATAAACGAAACCGCAGTCTGGGACTAGACTGCGGTTTTTCGGCGCACAACCAATTACAAAAAATACCAATATCTGCATAATCTTTCATTGTAATTAACTTAACTTTTTATTTGCTCAGAAACATTGCAATAGAACCTAGTAAAGTCTCAAAAAACAACTTATTATCAATCAATATTTAGTAAAAACATATTAATACTTTAGAATTTCTTTAATTTTCATTATTTTTTGTTTAATATTATCCTTTATATTTATAATGTGTTTATTTGAATTTATCGTATTGAAGCGGAGTTTCACATGACTATAAGCCATTCGGAAAATGGAAAAAAATAAGGCCCCCATTAAATTAATTATACTGTTTTTTTGCGTCTTTTATCTATTTATGTTAATTATTATGCAGCTAAGAAAAGTACAACTTATTGATAGATATATATATAAGAATGTAATTAACAAACGAGAGAATGCTACAATTAATATTACAGTTCTGTGCGGGAAAACTTGGGTAAATTCAAAGTCATTCATACGACAATTGATCGGGAGTGTAATTACGGAAATGGTATCATATGAAAACGATGGAGAGTGGAAATAAAATGAATTTAGTGAACTTACGTCCTAAACAGCGGTCTAAGTATCGCATTCTACTAGGGACATGGTATTACTCTACAAAGAGGTACATTCAGTGGTTAACAGACGGAAAAAAATATGCAAAAACGTTTCAACAAGAAAAGTTACCCTGTACAGCGATTCAGCACCGAACGATACTACTTCGTAAGCTCAAAGATGTAGATATGTGGTATCAACAGAATAAAGTTGTTAATTTGAAGATTGCTATTAAACAACTAAATGGTATCGTCATTAAACCGGGAGAAACATTCTCTTACTGGCGTTTAATAGGTAAGCCTACGAGGAGAAAAGGGTATGTAGAAGGTATGATACTACACTATGGATCTTTTCAAGCAGGCATTGGAGGAGGGCTTTGTCAGCTTTCAAATTTAATATATTGGATGACCTTACATACACCATTGACAGTAACAGAGCGATATCGTCATAGTTTTGATGTCTTTCCTGATTCCAAGCGGACCCAACCATTTGGAAGCGGAGCGACTTGTTCTTATAACTATTTGGATTTACAAATCAAAAATGAAACGGACCAATCGTATCAACTTCACCTTTATATTACGGATAAGCATTTAGTCGGTGAATGGAGAGTTGCCCATCCACAGCTTTATCAATATGAGGTTTATGAAAAAGAACACTCCATCCAATCTGCGTACTGGGGTGGTTATATACGACATAATGTTATTCAACGTAGAGTATATAATCAACAGAAACAGTTTATAGAAGACCAATATGTAACGGAAAATCACGCTATAATGATGTATGAACCACTATTAGCTTATAATAATAAGGAAAGTGAGTGACTTATCATTGCTTACAATCAAGTCTGATAAGTATTTTGTAATTATATGTAACATACGCTCATCTCTTACTATTTGATAGTCTATATATTTTTTTACTATAGTCTCTTTCACTTTAAAAGAATAGGCAATTCTCTAGCAATATCATCTCTCGTCTTCATTGAAAATGTAGTTTATATCTTCCTGTTCCTAAACTAAACTGCCCCGTTTCTCCAATAAAAAGAGAGCTGTCCATAAGTCGGTTTCACCAACTTATGAGACAGCTCCTCTTAGTTTCACCTTATTCTATCGATGAATCCAAACTGCACCTGCAGATTTATCTTCTGCTTGGCCTACTACTTCAAACTTTAATCCTAGTTTCGGCAACTTACGTCCTGCATCTGGAATCGCGCTGTTGATGTACTGCTTAGAGTCATCAAATTTTGCAACACCTGGTAATCCTTTATAGTCAAAGATACCGCGAGTTGGTGAATCTACTCTCCATGCTGGCGTTTGATCAAATGAGAATGCCGCATCGGCGATTTGATAACGCGTACTGCTCTTCACAGTCGGTTGTCCGTTTAATGTCCCTACGATTGCCTCTGGATGAGAATCTACTACTCCTAGGAATCCTTCACCTGGATGAACGCCTACCCAGTTATCTGTAAAGCTTTGATCCGCATACCATACAACCATTCCTGTATTAAATACTGGGCCACGCGCATGTTGTAACGCCGTGTCAGAACCAGCGTAATTTCTCCACTCTAAATAGTAGTTATGTTTTTTCTGTTCAAATCCGTTAGACACAGTAAATCCTTTTAACGTCATTGCTGGTTGACCTTCTGCATCATCAGAGAATACAACTTTTCCATCTACAGTTAATGCTGCATTATCTAACGCAAACCCTTTATAAGCTACTGCAACATCTGTTAAATACTCGAATTGCAGTTTTACTTTTTTCCCTTTGAATTGGCTTAAATCGTATGATTTATCAACCCACTTACCATCCGTTGTATCCATACCGCCTTTTACATCTTTTTCGCCCATTCTATCAATACGTGTCTTCGTTCCATCTTCCGTAATCGCATTTACGTCAAGGAAATCATACTTCGCTTCAAGTTCATAGAATGCCTTATAATCAAACTTAGCATCCGTTGCATTTGTTAAATCAAATACTGGTGTCTCAAGTGTTGTATGAATGTCATTTCCTTTTGTACTGTAATAAAACTTCTTACCAAATGCCGATTCGATATTTTTTATATCTTTGTCCGGCAAGTTAACACGAACGATTCCTGGTCGTTTTGATTTTGTAACACTTTGATCTAAATATGTTGCAGCACCGATTCCCGTACGAAGTTTATCATAATCTACCTCAACGATATTCGCCCAGTTACCCTTCATATTCTTTTGGAAAAACTCTTTATTTTGTGGTGAGAAACTTGTTGGCTCTGTTCCTGCAATTTTCCCAGCCCAGCTGCCGCCGCTCATAATAGACCATGACTCAACAGGTTCACCTTGTCCTGTGTACTTTGTATCATACTCATCTGGTAAGCCTAAATCATGACCATACTCATGCGCAAACACACCAACCGCTCCATCCTCAGGCTCGATTGTATAATCGTATGCAGCCATCTTTCCGCCCCAATTCGAAACAGAAGATTTTGTGCCATCAATCGCATATGGTTTTGATCCAAGTTTTGAACGATGAGACCAAATCGCATCATCTTTCAATTTACCGCCGCCAGCTTCTTGACCCACGCCAGCATGTACAACCATTAAATGATCAATAATGCCATCTGGCTCGTTTTTATTTCCATCACCATTTTGATCGTATTGATCAAATTGATCATAGTCTGCTAAATTTATCCCTTTTGCTACCGCTGCTTTTAATGCTTCTTTCACAAGATCGCGTGGCCCTAAAGGACCCTTGTTATCATGACCAGTTCCCGCATCCGCACCATAATCTGAAGCTTTTCCTGGAACAGTAAGCCATTCCGTTACAGTTCCATCAACTGTGTAGCTGCCACCAGATTGTTCTTCATAATATTGTTTAAATGTGTTAATCTTCGATCCATCAAATAACGTAAATGGTTCATCACCAAATAACATTTTTTGATAATGTTCACGATTAAAGTCCTTAGAATACATGTATCCTGGCTCTTGATCAATATTGTTATGCTTAAAATCGCTAAATTCTACAAGTAAAACAAGTACTTTATCTTTTCGAACAGCTCCATTGTACTCTTCTTGCTTCGCTGGTGTAGTAGGCACTTTTCCATTTAATTGTCTAGGATTCAATCCTGCATCTTGTCCAGCTACTGGTCCTGCTGCCTGCTGCTGCGCCTGTTCATTTTCCTTCATTTTTGCATCTTTTACTTTTTTCATAAAATCAGAAGCTTCTTGCGTAAGACTATCTCCTGTCAAGATTTCTTTACCAGGGTTTTCCCCTTTCTTTTTCTCAACATATTTTTCAACAGCCTTTGACGTCTCAGCTTGTGATGCAGATTGATCAATCACGCCCCGTTGTTTTAGCGCTTTTGCCAAACGCTCATCTGGTATTAAATGCTCATCTATTGGTAGAGATGATGTTGGTGTTTCAGCATACGCCGCATGCCCCCCAAAAGCAAAACTACTACTTAGCACTGCCGCTGTTGCTAATACTGATAAAGGTTTTAACTTCTTATTCTTTTTCAATGCATTTCCTCCCCAATTGTTGCGAATTATCGTTTTTTGCCGATAGCAATATAATATTCGTTATAATACGAATATTCAATATTTTTCAACAAATGAAATGTTGAGAAATATTTTTTTATGCAGGGTAGGATACATAAGATAGCAAAATAAAAAAGTTCTGCTAGTTTATGTTTTGCACATAACCATAAAGTGGAATCACTCGTTCTTTTATCTTGATGGCGATGGAGTAGCGCTGGGAAAGAAAATACAACATACAAACAGCCCAAGTCCCTCATTGGAACTTGGGCTGTTTGTTATTTGAATGAATACTTTCCATATGGATTCTTATAAGATTCTGAATCATTTTATGTAGATTCACTTTACAAAAAGGCTGTTATTTATTTATTTATTTTAAGTGCAATAGTCATATTTGCTCGATTCACTTATTTTTTGGAAATAAATAATCACCACCTAAGGAATCCTATTGAATTCCTTTTCTATTTATATTCTAATTACCTCTTGAATTATCAGAAAATTATTGAAAAAGTTTTTTTCTTTATATATATAACTCTATCACACTTAATTTCTTGCTAGTATATACATACCAATATACAAATAAATATAGTAGAAAGCGATACTGTAAAAGCTAGTAAATACTTTTATATTAGTCATCAAGCTAAAGAAAAAACTTTCGAAAAAGGAGCGTTAAAATAATGAAAAAACTTTTTGGAATGATTTTAGGTTTATCACTTTCAGCTGCTTTATCTATAGGGTTAGCATTCCCTTCACAATCAGATTCTAAGGAACAAGTTGATTCGACTAAATCTAGTACAATTATGTACATGCAATCCAGCCACGGTGACTCCTGGTAATACAAAGAATTTTTTATTCGTAATTAATAGACAACATATAGCAGACTACTTATTAACTTCAGCCCATTTACACTTAAATTCTGTACCGAAATCATTTGCAACTAAAGTAATTGGTTTGCTTCTAAGCCACATTAAAATATCATTCAACTAAATTTAAAAACCCCCTCCACCTTAAGGTAGAGGGGATTTTCTAATTTCTATTTCAAACTACCGGCAATCTCCGTAAAGATAACTCCAAGTGCATGCGCACTTGCATAAGGATATCCTAAATTTCTTGCACCGATAAAATGTGCTATATCTTCTTTTTTCCTATCTTTGCACCAGAACCTTATTTTTTAATCAACATTATTTAACTGACTCTACTTGTTTTTCTAATTCTATTCCAAGGAATTTAGCAAGCTCGAGCATACCAAATTGATTAGCCACAGACTCTGCATCAGAATTATAGTTTGTGTTTGTATTAATATCATACGTATAAATTGTACCATCTGAACTGCGAATAAATTCGATACCAGCAACAGTAATTTCATTTTCTTTCAAAAATCCCTTGTATTGTTCAATAATTGGCTCATGGAAGTCCGATATAATTTCAAATTTTGTTGGAGCCTCTTTCTTACTCTCTTCTCCTACTGGGCAAAAAGCATCATGAATAGAGCACGCATCTGCTGGACAAAGCTCAAACCCTTCTGATGTATCTACTTTAACTGCATATACAAACTGGCCGCCTACAAACTCACACCGTGTAATATATGGCTCAGGTGCTTCAATATACTGTTGGATTAAAATAATTCCATCAATAGGCTCTTCAAACGTCGGACCATCCAAATATTGTTCTAAAGCCTCAATGGAATGAAAAAGTTGAACACCAAGGCCTTTACCTGCCCGGTTATGCTTTGTGATGAATGGTACTTCCCCTAACTCCCTTGCTGCTTTTATTATATTATCACGACCAACAGCACCAATTGTTTTCGGCACTTGTATCCCAAAATTTCTTAATGCTGTATATTGATTCAATTTACTTACTTCAAGGCGTAATGCACGAGACCCATTAAATACTGTTCGCCCGTGTCCCTCTAACCAAGCAAGAACCCCCTCAGTCAACTCGGGTGCATATCGATGCCCTCTTGTATGTGAAGAAGCACTCATGCGGCTATAAAAAACACCTTGGGGAGGTTCTTGTTCTAACGAAATAATTCCTTCATCCAAAAACCATTCCTCATAAGGTAACTCTTGTTCTTCCAACCTTTTCACCAAATGATCCGTCCATTCCTTATTCTCATGTAATATGTAAATTTTACTCATTTGTAATCAATTCCTTTCTTTTCAATTCAACTAATGGCATCACCTTTTCAGAAAATCGTTTCATTTCTTCAAGCTGTGGCGAAAATTGCAAAAGTAATAATGTAACACCCACTTTTTCAAAAGCAAGTATCCTTTCTGCAATTTGTTCTGGTGTTCCAATTAGATTAGGGCGTAACCCACGATTAGATACGGAGTAATCATTCAGCTTCACTTGCTGTTCCAAATGTGATTTACTAATAAAATCTTGATAACCCGCATAACCTAAAGCATCATCTTTCACATCCGTTATTCGTCTCCATTCTTCCAAGGCCTCTTCTTCGGTATCACGACAAATGACGTACGCCGCGAGCCCGAATGACTGCAATGGCTCCCCTGTTACTTTCTTTCTACGATTCTTCATATCTTCTATTTTCACACACACCTCTTCCACTGTTCCCCCATGCATTACATATGCATCCGCGTGTTTTACAATTACCTCTTTCCCTCGCTCGCTCTCACCACCTGCATAGATCTTAATTCCTTGTTTCTGCACAGGTTTTGGATTTAAATGTGTATTATGAACCTCATAAAAGTTCCCCTCATAAGAAAATACCTCTTCCTTCCAAAGCTCTCTCAAAATTGTTACAAATTCTTCTGTTCGATCATACCTTTCATCATGTGCGGTAAATACCCCACCATACTGCCTCGCTTCTTCTTCCCACCATGCTGAAACTACATTCAATGTAAAACGGCCATTACTTAATTGATCGATATTCGCTGCCATTTTCGCTGTAACTGCTGGATTGTGGAAGCCAGGTCTTACAGCTGTCATTATCTCTAATCGATCCGTTACTGCAGCAAGTCCCGCCGCGGTTGTCCATGCTTCTAAACTTGGTGCTGAAACACCTTTTATATCATTTAAGTTTAATTCTGCAATAAGCGTTGTTGAAAAACCTAATCGCTCTGCCGCTTGCGCTGTTTGTTTTGCGTACTCAAACGTAGGCGGCATAGATTCATCATCTATATTTCGAAGCCATCCCCCAAAAATCGGTAACCAAAAACCATACTCCACTACATATTCCTCCTTCATCTTTTAGTCATAAAAAAAGCTACTCTTATTGAAATAAGAGTAGCTTTCTTTACTAAGTGAACCGCTCTTATCTTTCAGGTGTTTTTTCACCTGCAGGATTTGGCACCTTTCGTCTAATACGAGGTTGCCGAAGTTTCATAGGGCCCGTCCCTCCACTTCTCAACATAAGAATTATTTGTTTTTTTATTTATTATAATCGTCAGAATAATAAAAATCAACACTTAATACCTATTTTTCCGATGAGTATTATAATGATATATCTTCCTTAATTAAGTTTAACTACTTTCTTTCCAAAGTCAGCTTAAACATCTAATAACTTAGATGATTAAAGCAAACTATAAAAATACAAAGAATGTGACTAATTTTCCAACTTTAAATGCTTACATATCAGCTTTCTATCCAAATATCAATCAACTATATTAAAAAATCCCCTCCACCTTAAGGTAGAAGGGATCTTCTAATTTCTATTTCAAACTACCCACAATCTCCGTAAAGATAACCCCAAGCGCATGTGCACCTGCATCTGGATATCCTAAACTTCTTTCACCAACTGTACCGGCGCGGCCCATGCGAGCGACGATTTCTTTCGTATACTCTGCTCCTTTAACCGCTGCTTCTGCTCCTTTTTCAAAGGCAGTTTTCACGTCTGTACCGTTTGAAGCACTGTCGATCCAAGAATCTACACAAGGAGCAAGTGCATCAACAAGCGTCTTATCACCAACTACCGCTCCTCTACCGAACGATCTTTCACCGATAGATTGTATACCTTGAAGTGCCGCTTGCAACATTTCAGCGAATTCTCCAACTGTTAGCTCACGTTTTTCACCTGCTGCTTTACTAGCTGCGCGGAATGCTCCGCCCCAAATTGGACCAGAAGCGCCACCGCAATGTTCCATAATAATCATTGAACAACCGTCAAGGAATGATCCGATCGTTACATTCTCTTGTTCTACAATAGAATGCCACTCACGTTTTAATTGCTTAAATCCTTTTGCCACACTCATTCCGAAGTCGCCGTCACCTGCATGTGTATCTAACTCACAAAACGGTACTTCATTTTTAATAATAACGTCGCTCATTTTATCAACGAGATAAATCATGTTGTTTAATGTAATGACATTATCTTTAATAACAGCGTGTTCTTCTGCTGTTTCTAATTCAAAGGAAACTTCCTTCTCTTCTGTCTCTTCAAGCACATTCACGTACTCTACACTCTCAACTGGTCCATCGACTTTAAATGCTGGTGTATTACACTCTTTTGATAATAACGTTTTCAGCTCATCATCTAACTTCATTACCGTTAAAGACATACCAGCCATATCAATACTTGTCATATAATTACCGACGAACACTCTATTAATTTTAATGTTTCTAGCAGCTAATTCTCGCGTAACTGCATTGTTAAATAGATAAAGTTCTTGAAGTGGTGTGCCGCCAAAACCATTTACAAGAAGCGCGATTTCCTCGCCATCTTTTACTCCTAAGTCTTTTATTAAATCGTTTGTCATACGGTTAGCTAATTCATCTGCTGACATCATTTTTTCACGCTTAATTCCTGGTTCGCCGTGAATACCAACGCCATATTCCATTTCATCTTCACCAAGTGTAAAAGTAGGTGATCCACTTGCTGGAACTGTACAAGAAGTTAACGCTAAACCGATTGTACGCACATTAGCCGCTGCTTTTTCTGCGACAGCTTTCACCGCTCCTAAATCCATACCTGCTTCCGCTGCTGCGCCGGCAATTTTATGCACTAAAATAACTCCCGCAACACCGCGGCGCCCTACTGTGTACAGACTATCTTCTACTGCAATATCATCATCCACTTTTACGTAGTCTACTTCAATTCCATCTTCAGTCGCTAAATGCGCTCCGTTTTTGAAATTCATAATATCGCCGCTGTAATTTTTAATAATTAATAACGTACCTTTTTTACTAGCCGTCTCTTTAATCGCTTGATATACCTGAATTTGCGAAGGAGAAGCAAACACATCTCCGCACACTGCTGCATCTAGCATTCCTTTTCCGACTAGCCCTGCATGCGCTGGCTCATGACCACTACCGCCGCCGCTAATTAACGTTACTTTATTTTCATTCATTTCTTTCTTCTTAATGACTTTATACTTTTTCAAAAACTCAAGCTCTGGATGAGCCATAACCATTCCGTTGCACATTTCCATTACTAATGTTTCAGGTTTATTCATAATCTTTTTCATTGTGATTCTCCCTCAATTCCTTTAATATATTGTGATATATTTGAAATCTTCTTCTTACTACTCATGTTAAAATGAAAGCGTTTTATAGTAAACGGACAAAATGGACAATCTGTCTAAAGACACCGCTCTCATTTATGGATAGGATTTTTATATTAATAACATTCTAGGGATGATTCAGATGACCTCTTCTATAATTTCTAAAAAGATAATCGCGAACTCATTAAAATATTTAATGGAAACAGAGTCATTTCATAAAATATCAGTGAGCGATATTATGTTACACTGTCAAATGCGTAGGCAAACTTTTTATTATCATTTTAAAGATAAATTTGAACTATTAAGCTGGATTTATAGAGAAGAAACGAAAGAAAACATTATAGACTTTCTCGACTATGAGAAATGGGAAAATATTTTCGATTTATTATTTGATTACTTTTATGAAAATCAAAAATTTTACCGAAATGCATTTAAAGTCATTGAGCAAAACTCATTTAATCACTATTTATTTGAGCATACGAAAAACTTATATATGAAGATTATTGATGAACTATCAATGAGTTGCAGACTAACTCTTTCTAATGAAACGAAAAATACGATTGCCTCTTTTTATAGTCACGGCTTCGTTGGGACGATAAAAGATTGGATTGAAAGTAAATGTGAAGTCGATCCATCCATTATGTCTTCTCTCATGAAAAATATGATAAATAATCAATTACTACTTTTACTCGAGCAATCAGCAGACAAATCATAAGGTGGCAAGAACAATGAAAAAAATTATGAATGATGTAGAAAATATTGTTCAAGACATGCTGCATGGCTTTTATTTTGAACATAACGACAAAGTAAATTACGACGAAACACATAACATCATTTATGTAAAAGATATCGCAGACATGAAACAAAACGTTGCCATTATAAGCGGCGGTGGTAGCGGACATGAACCAGCCGATATTGGTTATGTAGGAAAAGGAATGCTTACAGCGGCAGTAAACGGAAGTATCTTCACTCCGCCTACAGTGGAACAAATTGTAGCGGCAACTCGCCTCATGCCAAAAGACAAAAGTATTTTATTCATCATTAAAAACTTTAAAGACGACGTAGAAAACTTTCTAGCAGCAGAACAAATCGCAAAAGAAGAAGGAAGACAAATTGACCACATCATCGTAAATGACGACGTTTCAATTGAAGATGATGCTTCCTTTAATAAAAGAAGACGCGGCGTAGCTGGCACTGTTTTTGTTCAAAAAATACTAGGTGCAGCCGCTCTTGAAGGCCATTCTTTAGAAGAACTAACAGCACTTGGTCGTTCTGTAATCGAAAACTTACACACATTAGGAGTCGCCCTTTCACCTGCACACGATCCAGTACAAGGAAAAGCTTCATTCACATTAAACGACGATGAAGTCTTTTACGGAGTCGGCATCCACGGCGAAAAAGGATACCGTAAAGAAGCACTATCTTCTTCTGAAATATTAGCAATTGAACTTATGAACAAACTAAAAAGCATTTACCGCTGGAGAAAAGGTGACAACTTTGCGATCCTCATTAACGGATTAGGTGCGACACCATTAATGGAACAATACATTTTCGCAAACGACATTCGCCGTTTATGCGAGCTGGAAGGCTTACACATAAAGTTCGTAAAAGTCGGTACTCTGCTAACTTCTTTAGATATGAAAGGTGTTTCGTTGAGTTTTCTTAAGATAGAGGATTTGGATTGGGAGAAATGGTTGAAGGCAGATGTTAGTGTGGGTGGTTGGTAACCACTTCAGTACTTTCCACCAGAAATATTAATAAAAACAGCCACAATCTGTTTATGAAAAGATTGTGGCTACTTTAAGTGGACCCCCAAAATTTTATACTATTCTATTTCTTCGCATCTTTCATGCTGTAATATCCTAAATTAATCACAATTAAAAAATAACCACCCATAATTCCAGCAGCAAATGTCCACATGAAATTGTGGTGTTCAATTTCATACATAATAATCGCACCAAGTATTGCGGCTGCAAATCGATTAACCATTCCAAGCATCGGTGCTTTTTCTTTTTTTACAATGCTATCTCCAAACTTTTCAATACGCCTTCCTAAAATCCAAACACAGTACATACTAACCAAAAGGCCGATGCTTATCCCTACAAAATGGGCTGGAAAAGGTGTCATAAGCCACCCCAATAACATTACGCCCAGCAAACAATACATTTGTATGTTAAATGATCTTAGTGCCATACGAATCATGTTATGCTCCTTTACCTTTCTCATTGTATTTACGTATCATCAATTCCATCTTTCAGACTTCAAGTTTTCTGATATATCCTTTTTAAAATGAGGAAATTTTATTTTGCTCACCATTAAATAAGAAAGTACACATGTGCCAAGCGCCAGGAGAACGGGATTATTTAAAAAGCACAAAATGATGAGACACATTGCTGCAAATGGAATTGGCATTCCGATAAACGTCGGGAGTTTGCTTTGTTGCGTGTTAAATCTAGCAAGCCGAAGCATTCCGCAAATACTGTAAGCTAGCGCACATAGCATCCCGATAGACTGTAAATCTTTTAAAGCGACACTATATGCAAGAATAGACGGAGCTACTCCAAAGGTAACTAAATCCGCAAAGGAGTCTAATTGTCCACCTATTCCCGAAACACAATCAAGTTTCCGAGCAATCATGCCATCAAAAAGATCAAATAACATACCTGTAATAATAAAAACTACTCCCAAATAAATATCGTGAACAAGAACCGCGTGAATAGCCAAAAGCCCACATACAAAATTTGCTATCGTGATCATATTTGGTATGTAACTCATAACACGCTCTTCCTCCAATCATGCTGTTATTAAGTTTCAATATACAATTTAGTTAACTTAACTAAACTATATTACACCTTTATGTTCATGTAAAGGGAAATATATCTCCTTACTTTCTTATTGCATTCAAATTATACAAAAAAGAAGACATCTTAATTGATGCCTTCTTTTTATACTTAAGATTTCAGACTTTCACCATTCGTCTCAATTACTTCTTTATACCAATTAAAGCTTTTCTTTTTCGATCTTTTTAATGAACCTTTTCCTTCATTATCTTTATCAACGTATATATATCCGTAACGTTTTTTCATTTCTCCAGTAGAAGCACTTACAAGGTCGATTGGTCCCCAGCTTGTGTACCCGATAATATCTACTCCATCTTGGATTGCTTCTGACATTTCAATCATATGCTTTTGCAGATAATCAATACGGTAGTCGTCATTTACCTCGTCTTCAGCATTTAATTGATCGATTGCGCCAAGACCATTTTCCACGACAAATAAAGGTTTTTGGTAACGATCGTAAAGTTGGTTCGCTGTAATACGGAACCCTTTCGGATCAATCGTCCATCCCCACTCTGATTTTTCAAGATACGGATTTTCAACAGAACCAAATACATTTCCGCTCGTTATACTTTTTAACACTTCTGGATCCGTGCTTGTTGCTCTGCTTGAATAGTAGCTAAATCCGATGTAATCAACTGTATTATCTCTCAAGATTGACTCATCTTCTTTTTCCATTTCAATCGTCAAATTGTTATCTTTAAAGAATCGTTTCGCATATCCAGGGTACTCTCCTCTTGCTTGTACATCAATAAAGAAGAATGATTCACGGTCTTGTTCCATCGCACGAAGAACATCATCTGGATTACATGTATATGGATACGTTGCACCAGCAGCAAGCATACAACCGATCTTTGCATCCGGAATAATTTCATGACACGCTTTCACAGCTAACGCACTTGCGACAAGTTGATGATGCGCCGCTTGATACTGAATTTGTTTTTTATTCTCGCCTTCTTTAAAGGCTAGCCCTGCTCCCATGAAAGGTAAATGTAAAAGCATATTAATTTCATTAAATGTCATCCAATATTTCACTTTATCTTTGTATCTATTAAAAATAGTTTTTGCATACGTCTCAAAGAAGTTTATAAGCTTTCTATTTTTCCAGCTTCCATACTTTTCTACTAAATGAACAGGAACATCAAAGTGAGCCATCGTAACGACCGGTTCAATCCCATGCTTTAAAAGTTCATCAAATAAGTTATCATAAAACTGTAATCCTGCCTCATTCGGCTGTTCATCATCACCATTTGGGAAAATGCGTGTCCAAGCGATAGATACGCGTAAAGCTTTAAAGCCCATTTCCGCAAAAAGAGCAATATCTTCTTTATATCGATGATAAAAATCAATTGCTTCATGTGACGGATAAAACTCCCCTTCTACTGGCGTAAAAGAATGAATATCCCCTTTCATAACGTTCCAACGTTTTTCACCAGTTGGCAATAAGTCAACTGTCGTTAATCCTTTTCCATCCTCTAAATATGCTCCTTCCGCTTGATTGGCTGCAATCGCTCCACCCCATAAAAATCCTTTAGGAAAAATAACTTTAGACATATATAAAAACTCCTTTATATAAGAATTAACGAGGAAAGGCATTGCCATTTTCAAAGAATACCTTTCTTCGTTTGAACCTGTATGAAATGTAACTACTCTTTAACTCCTAACTCTAGTAAGGAATCTCCTGCTTGAATCTTTTCTACTTCAGTTTTCTTAATGCTATATTTATCATAATTTGTAACAACAACTGGTGTTGTCACAATATAACCCGCCTTTTGAATTTCTGCTATATTAAATTCAATAAGTAATTGTCCTTTTTCTACTCTCGCTCCTTGTTCAATATGAGAAGAGAAAAATTCGCCATCTAGTTTCACAGTATCCATCCCAATATGGATTAAAATTTCAGCACCTGAATCCGCCGTAATTCCTACTGCATGATTCGTTGGGAAGAGCGCAGATATCGTACCTGAAACTGGTGAAAACAACTTTCCTTCTGAAGGCTCAATCGCAACTCCTTCACCTAACGCACCTGATGCAAATGCAGCATCATCAATATCTTGGAGCGGCTGAACAATACCATGAAAAGGACTAAAGATTACTTCATCATGGTTTGATGCAGCTATTTTATCAATTGTTTCAGCTGTTTCTGTAGATGTTTGCTTTTTAGTAAAACCGAATAAGTAAGTAAGAATAAAACCTAATATTAAAGAGACAACCATCGCAACAATTGCTCCCCAAAATCCAGCTGTAATCCCATCTTTCGGGCTAATGAATGTTGGAAGCGCAAATATACCAAGTCCACCTGTCATAAATCCTTGTGTACCGAATACACCAAGTATTCCACCGCCAATTCCTCCAGCAATACAGCTCATAATAAACGGCTTTTTAAGAGGAAGTGTAATACCATAAATCGCCGGTTCTGTAACTCCGAAAATACCCGAAATAAAAGCTGGAATACTAAGTGTTTTTAATTTTTGTTCTTTCGTTTTCATCCAAACTCCAAGAACAGCACCAATTTGAGCAAATGAAGCAGCGAATATAAGCGCTAGTATCGGATCGATACCGTGCACTGCTAAATTATTAAAGCCAATCGGAACAATTCCCCAATGAAGACCGAAAATAACAAGTACTTGCCAGAAAGCGCCCAGTAGTACTCCTGCTACTAACGGGCTTAAATTATAAATCCAAAGTGTGGCCTGACCTAAAAACTGTCCTGCCCACGTCGCAATTGGGCCAATAACGAGAAATGTAACTGGTACAACGATTAATAATGTAAAGAATGGTACTAAAAATGTTTTCACAACATCCGGAATAACTTTCTTTAAAGACCTTTCTACTTTCGCTCCAAAATAAGCAGCGAGAATAATTGGAATAACAGATGATGCATAACTCATTAATATAACTGGTATTCCTAAAAACGTAATATGAATCGGTGATTCAAACATCGTTCCTGCAAATAACGTAAATAATGGCTCACTTGCTTTTAAACCTGATAAAGCCGGATAAACTAAAGCTCCCCCAATTGCCATACCAATGAATGGTGATCCTCCAAATTTCTTACTTGCTGTATATCCTAAGAAGATTGGGAAGAAATAAAATAACGAATCGCCAACTGCATTTAATATTTGATACGTTCCTGATTGAGTACTTAACCAACCTAACGCTATAAATAAGGCATTAAATCCTTTAATCATCCCTGTTGCCGCTAATACTCCTAAAATAGGAGTAAAGATACTAGAAAGAATATCTATAAGACTACTCTTCTTCTTCTTCTCACTAGTAGCTTCTTCCTCTGTTTCTTGAAACCCTCCAGCCGAAACGACCGCTTTATACACATCAGACACATGGTTACCAATAACAACTTGATATTGTCCACCGCTTTTCATAACAGTCACAATGTCTTCCATATTTTTCAGTATCTCTGTATTTGCTTTCCCCTCATCTTTTAATTGAAACCGTAAACGCGTTATACAATGTACAACACTATTTATATTTTCTCTTCCGCCAACATTTTTCAGTATGTCTTTTGCCAATTGTTCATACTTCATAGTAGTTCTCCCTCCTTACAATCATCCCATTTATCATTTTTATAAAAGAAAAAACCTAAACTAACCCTAACGCGTGATACATACGAATCACTCCATTAGAAGTCAATTTAGGTTTTGCCTGCCAAACAGTAACAATCCCGTTTATTCAATTACATAATTCATTGCGTTTCGTTACACGATGAATGTGCAACGTTAAATACACTTTTTCATCTTTTGAAAGATGATTATTATGTGCTTTTTGTAAGTATGCCTCAATTTTTTCTGTACAACAATATGCTTCATAATACTTACTTTTTACTTGCTCATATAAAAAATCATCATCGGCCGAATTTAATTCCTTCTGCATTAAACGCTGGGCGAAATATCGTAAATGCGTTACAAACCGACTATAATTAAATGAATTTTCATCTACGTTCATCTTATAGTGGTACTTTACAACATTTAAAATATCTTGGACGATTTTCGTCATCGCCACCGTTTGCTGCATCGCTGGTTCTCCTTGTTGAGCATTAACGAAATGCAATGCGATTGATCCAGCTTCATCTTCTGAAAGTCTAAATCCAGTCTCTTCTTCAATAATATTTAAAGCTTGTAAACCGATTTCAAACTCTTTCTGATAGAACCTTTTAATTTCCCAAAGCAATGTATTTTTAAGATCCATTCCTTCTTTATGTCTCGTCAATGCGAAACTTAAGTGATCAGTTAATGTAAGATAAATATAATCACTTAAAGGTCCTGACAAAACTGTCTTAGCAGATTGAATAATTCTCTCTGTAATTTCAAGATTCTCCACAGGAATTTCAGTTAACAACCTAGCAAGTTTCTCAGATAATTCTTTTGTTTCTATAACAAAGGTTTTTTCTATCTTAGATTCATCAATTGTATCGCCTACTTTTTTCTGAAATCCCAAACCTCTGCCCATTAGTACTACTTCAGTTTCATTCTCCTTTTTCGTGCAAACAACATTGTTATTTAAGATTTTGTGGATCTTCATATTGTTCCACCTTCTTTTTCTTATAAAGTCACAAAAGGTAATAAAAAAACCTAAACTGATTCCAAAAAACTACACATGTAGCCCCTTTGGATCAATTTAGGTTTTGCCTGCCGAACAGTAACAATCCTTTTACTTATTAACTTAACTTTATTATACACAACGAGTAAGCGTTTGCAATAACAAATTATTGAACATTTTTTTACAAGGGAAAACAAGTACCTAATAATTTTTCAGTTTTTTCTTAAATTCCATAAAGGACTTCCCTTTCTTAATCAATATACTACACCAAATGTACGATTCTGAATAATTAAGCATAATTATCCCACAAATTCCATATAGACCCATTATTGGTTAAAATGTTATAATTGAATTACCCTACATAGTTACTCATAGTCAGACTGAGAAACTAACGTCTTATTAAGCAATGCGCATAACTCAAATAAAAAAGACACTTTACAGTGTCTTTTTTATTTACATTCTATTCATTATTTTTTCATAAGAATTATCTCTTTTATACACAAAATCTAACAAACAACAAAGGAGACTACCAAATGGAAAATTCTATTACAAGAGAACTACGTTACATACGTGTATGCCTTATCATCTTGATCATTGTCGTTGCATTCTGGGACCGTGAAAAAGTTGTGGAAATCACTGATCATGGTAGCGATCCTACCTCAAACATCAGCAATATGACCCAAATCGGTGAGAATACATTTGCAGACAAAGATAACTTTGGTCAAATTAAAATATTTAAGTTTAACCCTGATACATACGAAGTACAACTAATAAGAGAGTTTACTGCTGAGGAATATTAATTAAATAAAGCTAGATGAAATAAATGATATATTGATAGACCGATGAAAGTTGAAATAAAATGACCACCAATAATATTACGTGGCTGAGATAATGGTGCAACTTTTTATAAATTCACATCCAGAAAAAAAGCCCTATTACTAGAGCATCTCATTCACATTTAAAAGAATCTACATATACCTTCTTCTCCTAAAATCAGCAAAAACCCATTTACAAATCTATAAAAGCAGATATAATATCCTTATGGAACCTTCATTAATTTATAAAGCATTGTCAAATGAAACAAGATGTCAAATTTTATCATGGCTAAAGAATCCAGAAGACCATTTCGACGAAAAACCTTATTTAGAACAAGGGATTAATTTTCAGATTGGAGTGTGTGTAGGAGATATCCAGCTTAAAACTGGCTTAGCCCAATCGGTTATTTCTAGTTATTTATTAACTATGAAAAAGGCAGGACTACTAGACTCTGACCGAATTGGCAAATGGACATACTATCGTCGAAATGAAGAAACAATACGAGAGTTTTCTGAATACGTCCAAAACGAATTATAAAAGTAAAAGCTAATAATCAATTAGCATACCAATTGATTATTAGCTTTACACATTCTGCTTTTTTACAGGTATCCAATTACTTTTTTATAAAATTGCACTACCTATAAAAGCAAGAAACATAGAAAGGAGAAAATTTTTTAACATATCATATCTAGTTATTTAGATATATGTTATTGTATTTAAAATTACATAATCCTGATAATATTGACATCCAATCATACTTGTAATGCACATTTCTTTGTTAATGAATTTACTTTCAAAATACTAATACGAATGGAGAGTTGTATAAATGAAAAAAGTAAATCCTTTACTTATTCTGACACTCGCAATAGGTGTGTTCGGAATTATTACTACTGAAATGGGTATTGTCGGTGTATTACCACAAATCACTCAGAAATTCGGTATTTCAACTGCACAAGCCGGATTTTTAGTAAGTATATTCGCACTAGTTGTTGCTATTTCTGGCCCGTTTCTAATTCTGCTCGTCTCTAGTATTAATCGCAAAATAATTTTATTAACAGCAATCTTTATTTTTGTTATTTCAAATATAATCTACGCTTATACAACACAATTTGAAATCATGCTTATTTTTCGTATTTTACCGGCAGCACTTCATCCACTCTTCTTTTCAATCGCCCTTGTAACTGCTGCTAAACTTGTCCCACCAGAAAAGAGTGGTCAAGCAGTTACAAAAGTTTTCATGGGCATTACTGTTGGATTTGCTCTAGGTGTACCATTAACCTCTTACCTTGCAGACCAGTTTTCACTCGAAATTGCTTTCTTATTCGGAGCGCTTGTTAACACCCTTGCATTCATTGGAATATTAATCTTCCTTCCTTCTATGCCTGTTAAAGAAAAAATGTCTTTCGGCAAACAAATTCGTATACTCGGAAAACCAGGATTATGGTTAAATATTTTAACCGTCACATTCCTTTTTGCAGCCATGTTTTCCGTATACAGCTACTTCGCCGAGTACCTTGCAAAAGTAACTTCCATGAATGGATCTCTCATCAGTATCATGCTATTCATATTTGGTATAGTTATGATTTTAGGTAATCATTTATTTGGTGGTCTCCTGCAAAAAAGCATAGTAAACACCGTAATATCATTCCCTATTTTATATTCTGTTGTTTACATATTGGTTTATTATTTAGGTTCCTACCTTGTTCCAATGATTTTCATGGTATTCATTTGGGGAATCGTACATGCTGGTGGATTAATTGTTGGCCAAACATGGTTAATAAGCGAAGCAAAAGAAGCACCTGAATTTGGTAATAGCCTATTCGTTTCATTCTCAAACCTCGGAATTACTTTAGGAACATCAATTGGAGGCTGGTTCATTTCAAACTTAGGTATTCACCAGCTTATTTGGAGCGGATTTATATTTACACTACTTTCATTTCTATTAATTATAATAAAACTAAAATTTTTCAATTCTAATAGCCAGGCTTCGTTATCGAGCTAGTACATTATAAATTCTTCTCCATATAGAATACAGGTTGTTTTTCTTGTAAGATTTTACAAACAAAAAAGTATGATGATCGAAGCCTTTAGCCATAATTATGACTAAAGGCTTTTTTTGTAAAAAAATAAACACCTATAAAAAGGAGCTAATTTTATGGAACATAATAAAAATGGAATACTTGCTTTAGTTGTTTTTGTTTTAGGATTAGTGTTTTTTGTTAGTGGTATGGTCTATTTCTTATGGGGATCAGTTTAAAGCATAATGGAATTGTATTATTGTAGACGTTTATAAAATAAATCTACATACACAAAACCCCTCAAGTATATCATTCCGTACTTGAGGGGTTTCTACTTTCTGATTTAAAACATGTTAGTCTGTTTCATAATAATTTGAAGATATTTCAAATTTACGATAGCTCAAGTCGGAGTGTGGGCACCTTATGGTGTCTTTTCTTTTTTTAAAATCTCTACTCATTCAAATTATATAAACATAAAATACGTCCATTCAACTAGCTATGTGTATATCCACTCGAATATGAGAGTGTGAACTCAAGGTGTTAAGACAGTAAATTGGGCTGCTAAAAAGATTGTTTTTCTGTATAATTTCCGAGTAAATATGAACATATAAGTAGATCCACATTCCCATTGATAATGAGTATCCTTTTACAAAAAAGCTCCATTGCTGAAGCACTCAAAAAATAATATAGTTAAAACAAATAACAGACAACTAAAATATACAATTAAATATCATAAAATTTATATATATGCAACATTACATAGAATTCCTGATTATTAAATGTTATACTAAAACAGGAGTCGACAATTGTTATTTTCTTCTTATTTTTAAAGCACTAGGATATACCTTATTAACTCATTTGGATTGTATAAGAAAAGAAGACATCTTAATTGATGTCTTCTTTTCTTATGCTTTTATTAATCCTTTTGAGTAGATGCTCTCCAATCACGAAAAGATGTTGGGCGTCCAGAATTAGCCATAAAGATCTCCCTTCTCCCAATTCACAGAATAAAATACAATATGTAAACAACATAGCACCCGTGGCAAAAGCAAGACCGTCAATTCTCTTAAAATACCGAGTGCTTTTATTTTTTCAAAAGGACCTGCTCCATTAATCCGTAAAAACATAAAGTGAATTAAGTCCATTAACGTACATGTGTGACCTTAATTCTCTTTATGAAAGGAGGGATTGATATGGGCTATGGCGGTAGTTGTGGTGGAGGCTGTGGTTTTGGCGGTGGATTCGCCTTACTTGTTGTACTCTTCATCTTATTAATCATAGTTGGAGCTAGCTGTTGTGGCGGCGGATTCGGCTGCTAAGAAGAGGCACTCTTGAGAGTGTCTTTTTTTTATTTCTCAATATGCAACTAACATATATATGTTACTATCAAAATGCGAGATTCCCAAAGCGTAATATAGTAGTTTACCAACTCTAAAAGCCACTGTCACAAGAAAACAGTAGGCTTTTATTTTTTTATCTAACAAAATTAGAAAAGGAATCACCAATTGCCCAATTATACTTTCCCCCTAATATTTATTGTTATTTCCCCCTCGGTAACATTTGAAGTGCACATTTTAAAATTGACATGGCATTCTATTCACCATATACTGTCATTAACAGTATACTGTTAATGACAGTATATATTCAAAAATCATTTTAAGGAGGTATATTCATGAAACATACAGGAAGACATACAGGTGCATTTCTTTTGTTATTTTTAGCCGAGGGAGATAATTATGGTGGGCAACTATTGCAGAAATGCGAAGAAGAACTTCCGGTCAATCCAATTGATAGTGCGATCCTATACCGCACACTGAAGAAATTAGAAAACGAAGGTGCTATTGAATCTTATGTAAATACATCAGTTCAAGATAAACCGAGAAAGATGTACAAAATTACTACAGCCGGAAAAGAACAATTAGCAGATTTTCAAATGGATATTGAAGAAAAAATGAAAAACTTATCATTTTTCTTAGACAAATATAAAGACTTAAAGGAATCTAATCATGATTAATGGTGTCATCCTTTACACTTTAGCCATTATTCTTACGGGGATTTCTTTTATGAAGGATCGTAATAAAACGAAAGATGCTCTATTTAAGTCATGGAAAATATTTCGAAACCTTCTACCCGCCATGCTCTCCATTATGCTTTTCGTCGGACTATCACTTTCTATATTAACGCCGTCCTTCATCTCTTCCATCATTGGAGAAAAGTCCGGATTCATAGGTATTATTTATTCAGCACTACTTGGCTCCGTTGCACTCATTCCAAGCTTTGTCGTGTTCCCACTTGGCAATACATTAGTCCAACATGGTGCAGGCCTCCCTCAAGTTGCAGCACTCATGTCTACACTAATGTCAGTAGGAATTACAACCTTGCCGATGGAACAAAAGATATTCGGGCGAAGCTTTGCTTACGCTCGTAATGCATCTGCATTACTCATGTCCCTCTTATTCTCATATATCATTTGGGTGGTGATGGTATGAATGAACTAAAAAGATATCGTTTCTTTTTCATTTTGCTAATTGGGCTCATCGTATTAACTTTTATAAACCAATCTTTAGGATGGAGCGCATTACAATTAACGGGGAATAGTATTTTAGATATGCTGTTTCTCCTTCCTCCTGTCCTAGTATTTGTAGGGTTACTTGATCAATGGGTGAAGAAAGAAACATTAATTAAATATATGGGAGAAAAATCCGGTATATATGGAATCTTATTCTCTCTATTATTAGGAGGAATTGCAGCAGGTCCCCTCTACGTCGCTTTTCCGATTGCAGCACTTCTATTAAAAAAAGGCGCAAGCATTAGGTACATCGTATTTTTCTTAGGCGTTTGGACAACTGCAAAATTACCAATTATGGTGTATGAATTTTCTTCATTCGGAACTACATTTACACTCATTCACATTTGCTTCGGTCTATTCTTCTTCTATGTAATGGGCATCATTTTTGAGAAGTTTTATGATCAACGGCAATTGTTGCAGTATGATATAACGAAAGAAATGTAAAAAGACATCTTTAATCATAAAGATGTCTTTTTTTACATTAACCTTCAACTACATACCTTATTAATTCTCGCTCTGTAAAACCCCCGTTGCTTCTACTCCCTTCTTCTGTTCTTTTAAAAATAGCGATACGATAAAAGCAACAACGATAAAGATTAATCCAAGTGTAAATGCACCTTGGAAGCCGGATGTTAAACCGTTTAACTTCTCTACTGGATCCATTGGATTTGCTGAGCTTTCCATATACCTAGTTGTACCTGAAGACATTTTAGAGATAAATATAGCTGTACCAATTGCGCCAGCTACTTGCTGTAACGTATTAAACAGCGCTGTACCGTGCGGATATAGCTCTAGTGTTAGTTGATTTAAACCGTATGTTTGTGCTGTCATTACAAACATGAGTCCAACCATTAATACGCTGTGCATGATAATAATTTGTAGCATTGTTGTGTCAGGAGTAATGCCTTTAAATAAAAACATTGCAATACCTACGAACACAATACCAGGAATGATAATAACTTTCGGGCTAAATTTATCAAATAGTTTACCTGCAATCGGTCCCATTATGGCACTAATAATACTACCTGGAAGCATTATAACTCCTGATTTAAAGGCTGTAACAAGTAAAACTGTTTGCAGGAACATCGGTAATAAAGTCATCGTTGAAAATAGCGACATCATAACAATCACGATTAATCCAACCGATAACGTAAACATCGGAACTTTAAATGCGCGTAGTTCTAAAATTGGATTCTCTATTTTTAATTGGCGAACAACAAAAATGGATAGTGATATAAGCCCAACAATTAAAGAGCAATACACTTTCGCATCTGACCATCCTAAATCACCTGATGCACTAAAGCTATACACAATACCACCGAATCCTAATGTCGATAAAAGAATGGATGGATAATCAACTTTTGGCCTTGTTAGCTCCGTCACATTTTGAATGTACTTCATTCCAATTACAATGGAAATGATTACGATAGGAATAACAATGTAGAATAACCAGCGCCAATTAAGTGAATCAACGATTATTCCTGATAATGTAGGACCAATTGCTGGAGCGGACATCATAACAAGTGCGATTAAGCCCATTGTGGCACCACGTTTTTCAGGTGGACAAATAATTAAAATCGTATTCATTAATAACGGTGAAATTAACCCCGTAGCTACTGCTTGGACAATACGGCCAACTAATAAAACAGAAAATGTCGGTGCGAAGCCCGCAATTAATGTACCGACTAAAAATGTTACCATAGCGATCAAGAACATCTGTCTCGTTGTGAGCCATTGCTGAAGTAATGCTGTAATCGGCACTAAAACCCCAACAACTAACATGTAAGCTGTAGAAAGCCATTGAATTGTTGAAGCTGTTACATCAAATTCTTTCATTAATACGGTTAATGCGTTACCAAGTAATGTTTCGTTTAATAATGCAACCATTGCCCCTAAAAGTAATGCAATTAAAATTGGGGCATGTTTCATATTAGAAGTATCAACTTTGCCACTTGTAGGGCTCTTAGTTGTCATATTCATTTCGTAATTCTCCTCCTGTTTTTTACTTAAAAAGCTTTATATACACCGGAACACATGTAATATAATATACACATGTAGATTAAAAAGGGAGAATCAATGTTCAGCCGTTGTATATTTAATCTACAAAAAAGGAGAATTGTAGATGAACGATAATGAAAAACAACTTGATTTACGCATTAGACGTACACATAAATTACTTTGGGATTCCTTATTTGAATTAATGACACAATCAAGGCAGAAATATAGTACCATCACGATTAACCAAATTTGTGATCGTGCGATGGTACATCGAACAACATTTTACAAGCATTTTGAAGACAAAGATGCTTTATTAGCATTTGGATTTAAACGATATGGCGAGATGATTGCTGAAATACCGCTTTTAGATCGATTAAGCAAGCCGTTTCAAGTGATGGAACAATTTCTGCATCATGAAGAAATCGGTAAAATATTAGAATCGCAAATGTCTGACGAACAATTTATTAACCGTATACATTATTTAAGCCATGAGACAAGAAAACAGGAAACGGATGCGTTAAATCAACTGTGTAAAAATCATACGATGCCAAATGATTTAATCATCGAATTTTATTCAGGGGTAATCACATCATTAAGCGCATGGTGGTTTCAAAACGGAAGAGAAATTTCTGCGGCAGAAATGGATACACACTTCCATCAACTCATTAATCGAAATATTTTTCAGTTTGAAAAGGAATAATTTTATCAATAAAAAAAGCCCATATGAAATGGGCTTTTTTACATATTATTTATTCTCTTTTAATTTCTCTAACTCCCGCTGTACTTCTTCTTGTAAATTTTGATCTAACACTTCTTGTTGATTCGGAGACTTTAAATTATAAAAATAGTTACTAGCAGCTGTTTCTGCTTCTAGCTTTTGCACATACGATTCAATGCGTGCAAAGCCTTTCGCTGTACTTTCTGTATGGAACGAATCAATTGCTCTGTTGCTCTCTTTTATCGCTTGCGCCGCATTTAACCGTGAGACAAGAACTAGTTCTTTATATTGCAACTCTCCATATTTCTTTTGCAGTTTGTCAATTTGTTCATAAAGCGTCGCTGTTTGCTCTTTTGTTATTTCGTACTGCTTACGATACAGTTCCGCTTTTTTCTCATTCACAATTTTTTCTTGCAGGGCTAACTGTGCCATATGATCTTCTTCGCGTGATACTGCAAGTTCCGCTTGGCGAGTTCTCTTCACAATAAGAGCATCCGTTTCTGAAATTAATGCTTCATATTTCTTTTCTAAATAATATTGATGCGAAAGTGCTTTTTCAGCCTTCGTAATTTGCTGTTCTGTTTCGCGAAGATATTGCTTTAACATGTTAGTAGGTTTTTCTAGCTTATCTAACGTTTGATGCACATCCGCCACTACAATATTTTTAATACGTTTTAAAATACCCATTATTACTTCTCCTCCTTACGAATATTACGTTCCCATTGATCTAAAATATCTACTTGTTTTTGTACTTGAAAGTCGCTGTATAAATCTATATCAGTTGCCATTCTTTTTTCTTTTAATTTTTTATATGCCCAAACAATCGTTGCAACAAATGCAAGCATCGGAAGGACCGGTAATAAACCAATAACTAGGAGCAATATGCCTGTCCACTTTTTAACCATATTCCCTTCAGACTTACGAAGCATGAACCAGCCGAAAAGAACAAATCCAAACGCTAACAGGAATGGTATGAAGAATAAACCTTCAAACTCTTTTTCATGGTGTTTTTCATGATGCTGATTTCGCTCAAAGTTATTAAACTTTTCTTTTTGTGTAACGAAAGCTTCTCTTTCTTTATCGTGAGAAACAGTATACGCCGCTTGCTTATGCTTCTCATGATCCCACCTGTCAAACTTCATACTATGTAATCCAAACAATAGTAATGCCAGAAGTAACGGAAGGATCAAAATCCATTTTAACCAACGTAATTTTTTACGTTTATTCTTTTTCATCTGTTCACCACCATCTATCATTCGTTTTGAGATAAGTAAAAAATGTATTACCTTCCTTTATCTTTGATACATATGAGTGTAAAACTTAGACGTGAGAAGAGAATGAAAGAAACATGATGAATATATGAGAAATATATAAGAAATTTCTCATAATTATTTCAAAACTAAATAACCCAACTTCTCCATATAAAATAGAGAAATTGGGTTATTTTTCATTATTTCTATTCACTTTAGAAACTTACATCTAATTTCTTAGCTACTTCTTCTATTTTATCCCGCATTAACGGGCAGTAAGACTCCCAACTTAAAATTTGGCGAATGCAAGGAAGTTAGTTGGGAGACCCACTGCCCGTAAAAGCCCGATTGGTTCAACTAATAATCAGTGGGGATGGAAAAAACCCCCACTGATTAAAGTTTCACTCTATCATCCACCTTCCACAAACCGCCCAAACTCCTTCAAAAATCTCAATTTAAAACTCCCAACAGGCCCGTTCCTATGCTTCGCCACATGGATCTCCGTCATCTCTTTCTGCACAGTTTCCTTATCGTAATAATCTTCACGATACATAAGCATAATCACATCCGCATCTTGCTCAATCTGTCCCGTCTCTCTTAAATCAGATAAAAGCGGGCGCTTATCTTGACGTGACTCTACTGAACGAGACAATTGCGACAACGCTACTACACATACATTTAAATCACGAGCTAATAACTTGAGCTTACGTGAAATTTCACTTATCTCCTGAAATCGATTGCCCCTATACTTCGGATCACCTGTAATGAGCTGCAAATAATCTACAATGACTAAAAGCTTTTTATCGCCATGCTTCCTCTTTAACTTACGAGCTTGCATCCAAATCTCCTGCACCGTAACGCCAGCCTTATCATAAATCTCAAGCGGCAATTCACCAATCTCCGCAAACGCCTTACTCACCTTTTCCCAGTCCTCTATCGTAAAACGATGCTTCGGATTTTTTAACCTTCCCCCTGACACCTCGCCCGCGCAAGACGCCATCCTTTTTAACAATTGCTTACTACTCATTTCTAACGAAAACAGTCCAACTGCTGATCCAGACTTCGCCGCATGCAAGGCAATATTTAACGCAAACGCCGTTTTTCCCATAGAAGGACGCGCACCAAGGACGACAAAATCACCCTCCTGCAAACCGCACGTCATCTTATTTAGCGATTTATAACCAGTCTCAATACCAGTATTCTCTTTCGTATCTTGATGAAGCTCTTCATATAGCCCAACTAAAGCATCCTTCAAATCAAACTCACATACGCAGTCCTTTTCTTCTAGCTCACAAAGTGCGGTAATCGTCTCACCAATAATTTTCTCATTCTTCTCCGCAATAAGACGCTCTCCCATCTTGTGCCCGAGAACGCCAGCCTGATACATTTTCCACGCGCCTCGAACAAGCCCCTCATAATAAGAAAAGTTGGCAATCGTAGGCACGCCCTCTATTAACCCTATAAAATACTCCACTCCCCCGATACTCTCCAAAAAATTGGGATTCATCCTAGAAACGAGCGTCACAAGATCAATTGGTTGCCCTTCATCTTCAATTTTTCGCATTAACCGAAATATAGCCTTGTGCACTGGCATAGAAAAATAATGCTCCGTCAAACGGCACTCCTTAATAAGCTCTCCTTCCATTAAAAGAGAGCCTAATACCGTCTTTTCCGCCTCCACATTTTGAATACTCACGGTCGCCACCCGCGTTCCGTTAAGAACCGTTGCAACTCTTCCTCTGACGGCGCATTCTTCTCCCACTCTTCACACTTCGCCAAAAACTTCTCCGTCTCCCCAGTACTAACAGGTGACTCCTTCTGTCGAAACTTCGACGTCGCCTCCTCAACCTCAGAAACCTTCGTATATCCCTTCCCGTGCCAATCTCGCAAAATCCCCTTCACATAAGCAATCCTCCGCTTATTATTTTCATACGCAATTTGAAGAGCCTTCAGCACAAGATCCTCTGACAAATCAACCATCCACTCACTCAGTTCCTCTGCCACATAAGGAGACAAACTACCGAAATGTTGCTCATAAAATGTGTACACTCTACTTCCCGTTTCTTCCTCTATAACCTCTTCTTCCGCCTCTTCACAAACCAGATCAACATCAACAGCCAAATCACCAGGCATACCGAAATGAGCTAAAAGCATCGGAACATTTAGCTCCTCCTCCACGCACTTACGAAGAAACATATGTACAAATCCCTTATTTTTCACACTCTTCAACTCACAAAGCACACACTTCTCCACATTCGTATTCGTCACAGGATTATAACGAAGCCAATTTAAAATAAATAACTCCTTTGTCTCCGCATCATAAAGAACCTTTCCATAATCAATGAAGCGCTGCACTAACTTATCAACAGTCCCCCTGTTATAACCAGTCTCCATCTCAGCTAACCGCTTCGGAAAAGGAAAAATCCCGCACTGCGTCGTCTTCGAACAAGTTAACAAGTATACATAAAAATACCGCTCCTCCGGCGTCAAATCCAAAACAAAATCATCCTGCCAAAAATTCACCTGCACATTACGATACACCGCCATCCCAATTCCTCCCGTCCCCATTCAAAAATGAAAATTTCCTCTTTGTACTATATATAGGAAGGAGGAACTGGTTTTTGGCGTGTTATTTCAAATTTTTTTCACTACTACTACGATGCTTGTTCTTGTAGTTGTTTTTGTTTTGTTTTTTCTTAGCGATTTATTACTTGGTAGGGGCTTGGTAGGGGCTTGGTAGGGGCTAGTTGTCGGTTACTTCGATTAGGAAGACTCGATCTGAAAAGCCACCTCGTTCTTCTGCTTTCTTTTTACGGATGTTGTTGATTTCTTCTAGTGTTGTGCCTTCGTGTTCGGCTAGGGCGTTAATTAGTTCTAGGAGGTCGGATAGTTCTTCGAGTTTATGTTCTTTTGTTGTTGCTTCTAGGTATTCGGTTAGTTCTTCTTGTGTTTTTTTGCAGATTTCTGTTATGTATTCATTTTCGGATAAAGTTTTTGTTGTGCATGTTTTTCCGTTGGTTTTTATTATTTGTGGGATTTTGTCTCGGACTAGTTTGTTGTAGGTTGGCATGGGGATTCCCCTCCGTTAGGTTTTTCTTCTATTATAATGGAAAAAGCAGTTTAACTAGGTGTTAAACTGCTTCATTGCTTCTTTTATATAGTTTTCTTCTTCGGTTGTGAAGATGGTTGGGAATTCGGATAGTGAACTTATGCCTTTTAACTATTATCATACTTTCTAAATTAATTTGTGAAATATCAAGATAATACATAGTTTCTCCTACTTCAGGATAGAGGAGAGCATTCAATCTTTTCAAATCCACTATATATAAATCTCTAAAAACCACTCTCATTCTTTTACCGATTAGAAAGGCTTTTTATATAATATTCCGTTACTTCCACCCCTTTTTAGTACTTAAAAATTCTTTCACATCATTTTCAAGAACTAAACATAAGCTCCTTAACTTATCTAATCTTTCTTCTACACTTTCATTTTGTATAATAAAATTATATAAACGTTTTTCTTGAATCTTACTGTAATGCTTATTTATTTGTTCCATTTCGTCCATATTCCAATTACATTTAGAAAAATCTATTTCTATAAAAGGCGGATGAGTAAACTTCTCACTACCACTAAACATATACTTCATTTTCATTGAATCAAATATTAACCAAAGTAATTCATCCCTTGTTACAAACACTGGAACCTTTTTCGCAGAGCTAAATCTTCCACTCACTAGTGTAGGTAACGTAAGGTCTAATGCAGCATTCCAAATTCCATGTATAAAGTGTGGAATAGTTTTCTTACTCGGATGGATTAATCTTACAGCCTTAGGATGACCACTCAATAATAAATTACCATAAATTACATGAGTTAAACTCATTATATTGATTTCATTAGCTAGAAAATCAATATAATTAATCATTTTTTTTACATTAGAAGATTCAGTTACATCATTATAAATTAAATACAATTTAAGTAAACATGCATAACTTAAAATAATCAAATTTTGAAATGAATTTTCTTGCTCTAAACTTTCAGCTTTAGATGATTTTCGTTTTGACTTATCTTTTACAGGTTCCGAAAATTGAATTAATTTACCATGTTCAATTATTTGTAGAAAATCCATTTTGAATAGATCTCTTAAAATATCAACTGTTTCATCTAACTTCTCATAATTAATTTTAAAATTATTAAGATTCCTACAGGATTCCTCTACTCCTAGAGAATAATCAATGGATACATTATATTGTTCAATATGCATAAAATTTTTTTTCAATTCATACCAAAGTACTTCATCTACTATTGTCTTACTAGGTGTCCTATAAAACTCTCTAAGATATATACAAATATTAGTATCTAATTGTAATTGGATTACACTTGGATTTAATATCTTTACCAAATCTTCTATAGACCTAATTTCTTCTCTAATATACATAGAACTATATCTAAATTTCATAATTTTATTCCCCTCCACTTTGGTTTCCGTTACATATCCCCTAATTTGACTTTTAATTTGATAGGAGTTCAAAAGAGACATTTGCTATCCAGGGATCATTGATTATGAAGAAATACCCTTATGATATGCTGTGGCTAAAGCCATGTTTAAAATATTTAAAACACACGCCCTTTTATATTAATTATCGAGATTTTATGATATTAAACTTTTCAATTTCCTGACTTTTTTCAAATGCATTTTCAATATACTCACTTGGATTTGCTAAGAAATTCTCTTCATTTATTATGGATATATACGATCCTGTTAACGAATTAACAGTTTTACATTTTTCACATGTATACTCTGGATTTTTCAAATTAAATCTGTTATTCGATATAATACTGTAGAGTTTGCTATTACTAATGACCCTTGAAGTACAACCATCCGCATTCTTTTGATTAGTTTCAATCCATCCATAACCACCATTGTGCTTCATGATCACACCAACAATACCATTAGTCCTAGACTTTCTATCTGCTCGCGTAATTTCTTTCAATGAATATTCAATCTCCCAATCAATCCATTCACTATCAATCATACTAGGAGAAATAATTACAATCGATACAGAAGTTTCATATATCATATCACGTAGATTCTTCTTAATATTTTCTGTTGTTGTATCAGTTAAATCTGGAGAATCGTTGGTTTTGAAAGTCCCGCACCAGCAAAGACCGCAGCTGTCGATTCTTTAATTGCTTTTGTATAAGTTCTTAAAAATTCATCTATTTCTCGAGACATCCTATCAACTTCTTTCTTCAAAATAATGAACATCTTAAGAATAACAAGTTAACAGGCATTATTTACGTCACTTTTAGAAATTACTAGAAAATATGTGAATCTAATTTAGACATTTATACCAATCTCCACCTAAACAAAAACAGGTATTAGAATTGTTATTTCAATCCTAATACCTGTTTTTCATTTACACTTATTAAAATCTCTCTACCTCTGTTTAACTCGTCACTTTACTTCCATCTTCACTGCCTAAGTACACATTTGGCAGATCATATAATACCTCATAGGCTGAAACATATCTAGTTGGTATTTTATTCTGCTTCTCTATTCTACACTCTATATTATTTTTGGCACCGATAAGATGTCCATCGGCTTTCTTTATAAAGTACTTACCGTCTTGTTCAATTTCTTCGTATACTTCATTGTGAATCTCCATCATTCTTTTAACAGGTGCTAAAATTTCTTTTTGTTCTTCTAATGATAATTGTTTTAAAGTCCCGCTTACTACATAATCAAGTAGTTCCAATGCAACGAAACGATTTAATTGATTATGATAAAATTGGTTCGCATAATGACGCAAACATTTATAACATGATTTTTCACAATTATTTTCACAATAAGCTAGAATATAGCGAGCTTCTTTTATTATTTCTTTTAGTACCGTCCCTGCAATATGAGCGTATCCAGCGCCGCCTGAAAGTGTATCAAATAAATATATATCAGCTCCACCTATGGATAATGGTAGCAAACGATACCCTGCTGATAGCTCATTATAGTCAATATCCAGGACTCTACTTGCTGCCAACACTAAAGCTTCCCCTATTGTTTTTAACCCGTCATGTACCCATTGTTTTTCAGAATTAAAATCTATATCACTACCAAATTGTAATCGCAGTAATAATAAATCTGAATGAAATACATTCCCGAGAAATACTTTTCGTGTTTCTCCTCTACATTGCGAATCTTTTTGACCAAACTCTTTTTTCAAACGATAAGGGACATCATGAAAAGGTTTACGCTCTTTTTCTCCTGCTACCCAAATAGCACCACAATCTACGCATATTTCAAATCCCGACTTCCCATCTATACCTTTATTCATGACAATAAGCTTTTTATCTAAAGCATTTGTATATTTTAGTAAAGAGGAATCTTCAAAATTATTTAAATTTAGACTTTCTTCACTCACTGGTATTGGTAATTGAGGCGGCATCGCATATGTAAACTCTTGTTCTCTATCACCTTCTCTTACTTCTCTACCCTTTTCTGGAGAAAAACCAGTTGGCCTTAGAAATGAGTCTTTTTTCAGCTTACTGCAGCACACAGGACATTGATTATTATCAAATTCATCTAATGATACAAATAAACAAGAATCACAATATGTGACCTTCTTCAATCCGTCTATTTTCAAATCTCGTGCTGGCTTTAATCGATTTCTAGGAGTTGGGACAAAAATACCACCTATTCTATATGTTTTTTTGTCTACAACAACTTGTTTTCCTGGAGCATATTCACTCAAGGCTCTATTTATTTCCAGTTGTGGTCGCTGTTTTGTAATTACCTTTTTTGAAATATGATCCCATTCTTCAATATAAAGACTACTCAAATCTTTTGGAAAAGCATATGTAGGTAACATACCATGGTTAAACAAGAAATCTAAAAACTTATTATTAGAATTATGCTCAGTATCCTCATCTTCTATATCTATTAAGGTATGTTTAATCCCCTCATAATTTTCTCGTAAATCATTAATTAATTGAGAGGCAGCTTCTTTTATTATTTTGATTTTTAATGTCATAGCAGCTGTTTCTGAACCTTCCATCTTTGAAATAACCTCATCCGGGATAATATTAAAAATCACAGGAGAGTGAATAGGTAAATTGCTAGTTACAAACCTTAACCACTCATCAAATCCAGCCATACTTGGGACTGACGAGCTTTCAAAAAATGCTTTTGTATCTCCTAGAGAACTATTTAAAATGCCATCTGTTCTACCACCTTTCAAAACATGCTCATGAAAATAAGTTTGAATAAAGAAAGCATTTAGATGACGTTTAGCAATTTTTTCATTATCAATATATATAATCGGTTTCCTACTCGCACCACTAATTATCATATCCGGTTGTTTAAAATAATAATGATCATGAGGTCCACCTTGAGAATATGTGAGTACTGTCGATAATGCTGAACCACGGCGTCCCGCTCGTCCTGCTCGCTGTTGATAATTTTCCCTTTGTGGTGGTACATTTCTCAATCCAACAGCTGTTAATGAACCAATATCAACTCCAACTTCCATAGTCGTTGTGCAGCTTAGTACGTCTACTGCCCCGTCTAAATCATCCAAAATAATATCTTGAAAACGCAGTTCATACTCTTCAGTTGTTGCAAGTGCGACTTTCGGATCCTTTTGAGATAACTGCGCGGTATGTTCTTCAACTGTTAAATTAGAAATTTTCTCATTTTTATTTATAACCCCATTAATAGGAGAGCGCCAAAATCCTTTTTCTGAATCTAAAATTGTGCTCTCAGGATTTAGTATTTCAACTTCATCAGATAAACAATTTATACATTTCCCTTTCGCTACAACCATATTCAATTCCTTACAACGATTGCACTTATACCAATCCACTTCAATTCCAGGTACTAGTTTCAATTTTTTCGGCGTTAAATAACATTTTGCTTCATGTTCTACACATAATTTATAAAGTGTTTCAAAAACTTGCTCCTTTTCCTCTTCTTTTTCAATATACATATCAATAACTTTATTTAACTTTCTCGATCTATAACCTCTATCTACTCCCCAAGTGCCTTGGTTAAATCCCTTCACCTTAATACGTTCATGAGATTCAATAGTCGTATCAATTGCTACACTATCTAATAATTCTTGAATAAACACTGCTGTAATTGTATAAATATCACTTTCACTCAAAATTTCTTTTAATGCTTTTTTCATCTTCCTTTTTTCTTTTTCCATCGGCTCAATAAACCCTGTAGCAGTAGCGTATATTGAATATAATGGATGACAAATTTGACGTAACAGTTCGGTTTTAAATCTATTTAATACTTCCACATCACCATCATCAACTAACTCGTCATAGTCATCATCAAAATTTTCTTTAAATACTTGTACATTCTTCATGATAGATTTTCTATCTTCATCTTCAAAAAAATGTACTCTGTGTTTATCTATCACGTCCAAAACAGCAGTATATAACGACCCACTTAATTTCGCTTCTTCGTCCCCACTAATTAGCTTTTGTGCCGCTAATAGTATTACTTGTCTGAAAGAATCTAGTTCTACTTCATATGGTATATCACGAGCAAGCCTTGCTGCTTTTTGACGACCATCTGAAAATAGCAAAACTTTACGTCCCTCGTTTGGCAAACTACTATCGTTTTTAATAGGTTGTTGTAACATAAATTGCTCGCGAACTATATTGGCAAATGGTTGCTCCCCTTTTGTTTTTAAATCTTGAAGTGTACCATTTATTTTCCTCATACAACAAGGACATTGATCGAAAGTAATTACAGCTTGTTTTTTATTTTTCTTCTTTCCTTGACTTTTCTTATTCGGAATATATAGCTGTAAATACTCTTCCTCTTCACTCGGTTGATTGTACGCTAAAAATCCAGTCTTAATATCTAACCAAACACGATTAGGTGGATTAGAACTGTCCCAAACTTTTGAATGAGGCTTTTCTACTAACAAATGTATTTCTGTCAATTCATCCCCAACAATTCCAAAACCCTTCTCTGCCCATAAATAGTTTTGATTTTTTTTCGCTACATACCCGCGAATGAAAGAGGATCCACACTTTCGATGTGTCAATAATTCATACACCCTTGCCCCTTCATCACAACTACATTTTAATTTTGACGAATCATACATTTTCCCTAGTAAAGACTGCTCATCATTTTTCCTTTTCACATTACAACTTGCATTTGTACAAACATAAATCCCCGAGACCCCTTTGAAGAACAAGTGAATCCGAACTGGTAATAACACTCTCCCTTTTTCTTTTGCTGCATTTGCTAACATCAGTAAATTACTAGTAGCTTTCTCAGCAACTTCTCTCTCTACTTTTGGAAATATGCTTTCTGCGATTTCTGTAAACCTCTTAGCGTTTCCACTTATAGAAGTTATAACAGTTTCTAACGGACCAAAACCATCTAACTGTTTGTACAAATATGAAGATAAATCTTCAATATCATAAGGCGTTTCTTCCCAATCTAATTGCGTTAATAGTTCATCCAAATGTTTTTTTAACTCTCTATATTGGTAAATTCTTTTTGTAAATAGATCACTATTTATATTAGCAAATATATTTGCTTCTTCCGTTGTACCTATACGTCCCGCTTTCCGCGTCTCTCTTGTGCCTTTAATAAGCTTAAATTCCCTTGTTTCTGCTTTTCCGGTCAACTGCTTTGCAAACTCAGTTGCTGCATTATCATCCTTGTCACTACCTAAACTTGCACTCGTTAAAATACAGTGTAAGCGATCTCGATCAATTCCCAACCTAGCTTGCAGACGCCTAATTAGTAGGGCTACTTCAGCACCACTTGTCCCACGGTACATATGAGCTTCGTCTAATACTAAAATGAATTTATTTTCTTTATCTTGTGCTAACCATTCTTTCGTTCCTTCCCATATAGAACGTTCAATAGGGCGCATTAACATATACTCTAACATCGAGTAATTCGTAACTAAAATATCTGGAGGTGTTTGCTGCATTTCATGTCTTGTAAAAAGCTCTCGATCACCAGGAACCGTTACATATTTTGATTCCCATTCACCACGCTTACCACGACTAAATTTCTTTAAATCTTTTGCTATCCACTTTCCTCTCTTCTTCATTTCCTCTCCTAAATTCGGATCATTCTCTTCAATTTCATTGTAGTATTTAATAATTTCAGCAAGTTGATATTTATCTTTCTTTTCTGTACGCTCTCCCGGATATGGAGTACGCGATGTATACATTCCAAATAAAGGATGCCTTCCACATTTCTCTTCAAAATAATTAGAAACCCTTTTATCTCCAAACAATTTTCGTAGCCTCGTAATTTGATCACTCACTAAAGCATTCATTGGATATAAAATTAATGCTCTTACAGCATTTCTTTTATATTGTTCAGGTCTTTTATATCCCTCATCCAATAATGAATTTAAAATAGGATGTAAAAAGGATTCTGTTTTACCAGATCCAGTCCCTGTTGCAATAACTAAATCTTTTTGCTCCTCAAGAAAAGCTTCTAAAGCTTCCTTTTGATGAACATAAGGTCGCGGGAATACGCCTACATCAGGAATCATTTTAGAAAGGGACATCATCATTTCTTGACAATGCTTAGGCATTTTAATATCCGTATATACCTCACCTGGTTCGTATACCGGTGTAGCTTCTATATATGGCTCTTTTGAAATAACACCTTGGGATTCTAATAACCTCCTACGCTCAAGTAATAAAGACGTTTCACTTATTGGGTATTGGGCCTCAATATATTCTTGAAGCTTTTGGTGCAATCGTTTTGATATCGATTTGATCGTATAATCAGTCAAATTCCCTTCCCCTCTCTTATTATCTATACATTTATCAAATACTATGAAACAAAAAGAACCTTTTACCTACTAGTGATAGATAGAGAATCGACTTTCATTCCTAATCTATTAATAACGTAAACAAAATCGTCATAGTGTACAGTAGGTATAATCCAGCAGAACGGATCATACACATTCTCTGGAAATCCAAATAACATAAGCATATTCCGCTCATCCTCAGGAAGACGATGGAAAAATTTCACCTTAAAGAATGTATCATTTATCTCAAAACATTCCACTTTCCTACTAATTCCAGCTTGTTTTTCTAAAGCGAATTTAGCTACGTTAACATACTCATTAGGAATCTTATAATAACTTATCCGACTCCTAATTTTTTTTAGCCAATAATAACTTGCTGGCCCTTGAGCTATATAGTATTTAACTATAGCAGTACTATTACAGTGATTTATTCCCTTCTCATAACTCATCCATTCTCTTTTTTTTCGACCTATAAATATTTGATCTGGTTTATCATATAAATTACACATCTGAGATTGATTTAATATTCGAAAAAACTCTTTTATTCCAACAGAAGGCATCCATTCCTCTAACATTAACTTCGGCAAGCCAACCTCATCTGAACTGTATCCGCTTCCAACTCCTATATAATTAGTTCTTTTTTCCCGACCTTGTATTGAGCTTAATAAAACTCGACTCTTCGAGACCGGCAACTCTACCACTCGTTCTGGCAAGGGTAAATAGTAACCATTAGGAAGCTTCGCAATCTCTCCTAAACTACTTAGCATATTTAAAACTTGCTTTGCAATTGTCATATTTTCCTCTTTATCAAATAAATATATAATCTCTTGAAACATTGCCATTCCAAGCATCCGTTGAACAAGAGGATATAGCTTCGAGAAATGAACCTTCTGTATTGGCCCATTCTCTAACGCGTAAAATATAATTTGAGATTTAACATGATTATTAAGAGTGTTTAAAATATCAACTTTTTGCTTTAATTCTAATAACTCCATGAGCAAACAACTCCTATGGTAAAGATACACTCACTTCCACATCTAGTTCCTCTGCAATAAAATTGAACTGCTCTATATCAATATACTTCTGTAAAAATACTTGTAAAACCCAATTTATGATCATTTCCTCATCATGTTCTACCTTCTCAAATAAACAAAACCACTGTTTAAATGTATGTACAATTTTTTTAGGTTGCATACCTATTTCTTCTACTACATCTTTAAATCCATGAAACGCTTTTGATTTTCCAACTAATAGCTCATTCTCTACAAAATCCTCTATCGAAATAAAGCCAAACTTAACTTCTCCCAATAAGCGTGCCTTGCGCAATTCGCCTTTTATTCCTATAGAATCTGTATTAATAACCGGAGCATATTTTAACTTTCCTATAAAATCATTACTTACTTCCGTTATATCTTTCATACTAACTATTAATAATTCAGGGTATCTACAATTTGTTGACACACTCCAGTAATCAATAAACGAAGGAATGTACAGCTCCGCAGATGAACTCTCGATATTTGATAAATGTAATGACTTAATCTTATCTATTCGATTATATTGGGTAAAATAAGATGTTAATACCTCATTTGAATACTCCTTTATATCAGGAAAAATAGTAATATGATCGTTACCTGCAATTGTCCATCCTAGAATTTGTGCTATATCAAAACTATTTTCACCTTCTATAATGATTGGATTTCTAAATAAAATGGCCCCGATAGTAGTTAATGCTATAAGCTCTGCCCTTTCCTTCTCCACATGAATTCGTTCTAAGTTCGTAATAATGTTATGAATTAGTATTTCTATCCCATCTATCATAATTTCTTTTTCTTGCTCTCTAACAAACCATTGTGAACTTCTTACATTAGTAACACTAGATTCTGCTTCATTGCCTGTGGACAAGGTCATTGGTAAAGGCAATAGATTCAACATTGTTTGATACACATTTTGTTGCATCTCTCGTAACTTTAATTGCAACGCCTCTTCAGCCTTGTTTATATCTTCATCTATTCGATTTTTTTTATCTATTATATTCTTTAATTCTACTTTTAAATTTTCTTTTTCAAGCTTTAATTTTTTTGTTTCATTAATAACTTTTTTATGATCACTTTCTAGTTTTTTTCGGGCTACTAATAAATCCTTATCTATCTCTTCATTAATTTTTTTTATAACCGGTCCATATTGTAATAATTCTTTTTCAAAAAGCTCCATCTCTTCCGGTAAAATCAAGTGATTTTTCAATAAATTAACAGCTCGAGAAATACGACCTTTTCTTACTTCTTCAGGAATTTCACTAACTAAGTCAACTAGCATCTTTGTTATTTTCCTAGTAATCTCATGGGTCTCTTTCTCATCTTTCAATATTTTTAAAGCATCTCGTACTATCCTATCATTATTTGAACAATCTAAATAACGATCCACTTTTGTATTTATAAAAGATGTAGAAATAAAATATCTTTCAACGCCAAAATTAGCATCATAATATTCAATGATATCAACATTATTCTTTCTTACATCCAACAACCCGTTATCATTAAGTTCGGCAATCCATTGATTTTCTTTGTTAAGCTTTGGTGAATAAGGGCCTATCAAATACCCATCTGCAGTTAAAAGTACTATTTTAGAAGTGAATTCATGAGTTTTCACTATCCCATTCTTAATGAGAGACACGAGCTCTAGTTCATGCCTTTCAACAGAATAATCCACCTTAACAATTTCAACATATCCAATATTAGAAGCTTCTTGTGAAACTACATACTTAGAAGAGACTGGTATATTAATATCATAGGTATTACTTTCAACTACCGTATAAAAACCTAATTTCCCTTTATAAGCATCTGATGGTACTTTGTAATAAAACACTTTCCCTGTGTTTGGAAATTCCTCGATACTATCTTCTAATCTACACAAGTGATTATTCTGTACTTTTGCTAGTACTTTTATAAACGTTTGCTTCCTCTCATTTATCCAATCTATAGCACCAAAGATAACTTTCAATATAACCCCTCCAAGAAAATTTAAATGTGATCTAGTAAATCTTTAACATCTTTAGGAACCCTATTACGATACATAGTCAGAAAAAATTTCAATTTCTTTTTCTTACTCTCGTCCACTATCGTCTCAACTAAATTAAGAAAACCTTGATATTCTTTATTTGTAATAATAAATGTTTTTGTACTTTCTATTTTCAAATATGCTAGTATTAAATCTGACCAATTTATTTCTAAGTTGTCATTTATTTCATTTCCTACAAACTCAACACTCCATACACCTGGTGTATATAACCTGTCACCTTCACTCACATTATGATCACTTACACTTTGGCTTAAAATATAAGGAAATTTATCAATTTCTTTTTTATACAAAGGAAGAGGATAATCACTTTGAATATTCACCCTGCCCTGTATATTCATTTTTTTGTCCTCAAAAATACTTACCTTTCCTCTATTAATTATAAAAGGGGCTTCATATTCAATAACTTCATGCTGTTTAGCTTTTCTATCTACATATAAATCCAACATTTTCCCCTCATGATTTTTTATATAAAACGTGTGAAATCCTTGCTCCAAATTTGAAATATCTACTATTTCTTTACATTTCTCGTATTGTTTTGATGTCATATCAGGACTTATATGGACCACTGTAAAATCATTCTTTCGAAATGTCTGAAAGGTAATAGCCATACTACACATACTAGAATAAATCATATACGCATAGTCCTTCCTTCCATACATAGACGGTGTTAATAAATCTAAATAATAAAATGGATTCTGCAATCTATACCCTGTTTCTCTATAAAAAGATCCGATTAATCTATCATCTATCACCTTAGGTAACTGTATCCTATAAGCAAACCATCCATTTTTAGATTTCAACTTTTGTACCATTATCTTCTCAGGAAATATAATTGTTCGTTTTGCCACAACATAGAACACATCGCTTAACGTTAAAAATTCTTGCTCTACTCGAACAAATTCACCATGAATAAAACGGAATATATATATCCCCCTTGTAAAACCAATGATTTTTATTGGCCAATGCAATTCTAATTTCTTCGCGGCTTCCTTATTATCTATATCGAAATGGTACGAATCCCTTGGTGAAATTTTCATTTTATTATTGTCAGAATCATGCCTAAGCTTTATAGCTGAAATTCGAGACCCCATTTCAAGACACGTCACATTAAAATATAGCTGGAAATCCTCAAACATACTTGTAAGTCCTCTTCTTATTTTAGGAAACCTAGCATAAAAATCCCAATCATCCTCATTCTCTTCAAATGTTATATATGGGATGCGCATTTTAGTTGCATAGTCATTAAAACTATCAAAATTCCCTAAACCTTGTACATATAAATCGCAATACTCCCTCTTCTGACGACTCCTATGACGAAAATGAGCCGATTGTCTTATCCCCTCTGCCTTCATTACTTCTTCCCTACAACAAGGGCATGTATATCCATTAATGCCCTTATGAGCATCTTTCGCATGAACAAGATTACCAACTCTATCAAATGCTTTTTTCATTATTATCACCACGTAATATAAAAGTCTTTACATTATTGTAAAGACTTTTTGAATAGGTTGTCTACCATATTATCCAATAAAATACATTTCGAATTAATCAATCTACATATCTGCGATGATCCCCCAGATTATGAACTCCAATAAGTAAAAACAGTTCATAACACCTCACTTGTTCCATACAAAAATAAACTTGATCCCTACCCATTAATCCCCTCGTATCTAAGCACTATTCCCCAACATTTAATACTTCTAAAACCTCCCTAAACAACACCGATCCCCTCCCAACAACCAACTCCAAAGCAATCTCTTTAACTAGCCCATCTCTCCCCACCATAACAACCTCATTCTCATAATCAACCCAAATCTGAACATCCTGCACATAATAACTCTTAATAGTAGAAGCCTCATCTAAGTTGTTATGATCCAATTCAACCTTAACTTGCTTCGTAAAACGACGCAGCGTTTTCCAAAGAGTTCGTTCTTCTTTTGATTTCATGAATAGTTCTGGGAGTTCTTGTACTTCTTTTAATAACGACATAGTTGTTATGGTGTATATTTGAATGCCATATCCTACCGGGCGGATGAGGTGCTCTAGTTTTTCCCATGGCTCTAGTTCGAAATGTACAAACTCATCGTTTGGTTGCATTTGAATGTTTTTAATTTTAGCTACGTATTGAATGCCGCCTTTTTCTCCGTGCCATTTTCTCGGTGCATATAATGCTATGTACTTAGCTTCTTGCCATCCTGGTTTTAGCTGTGTAACTGGTAGCTGATATACGCCATTTTTTCTATATGTTTCATAGTCACTTTCAGTTTTCACGCTGCCTACTAGTACTTTTTCTTCTAGTGAAGAGTGCCATTCTTCTTTTGTTCCTCTTGGAAGGATGCCTTCCCTTATAATTTCTTCTGGGCTTTTTTCAATGAGATGATCTAGAAATTGTTCGACTAGTCTTGTTGCGTTTGGTAAGAACGGGAATCCACCGATATTTACTTTTTCTATACTTTTATAAAATGGATGGTTCTCGTACGCTTCCTCTTGGTTCCATGGGAATAATACGTACGCTCCGTAAGCTGTCCGCTCAAAAGGTCCCTCTTGTTCCACAACTAATGCATCTCTGTAACGGTGCATTGTATTAATGTCTTCTTCCATTGGACCAGGGGTGCCATACTTCCTTTTATAATGAGATCTTTCAGCAAAATCAATTCGGTATTTCGCATCAAAAATGTATTGATATTGATAGTTCTTTCCCTTTTTCTCAATAGCGAGCATCGTATCTGGTTTTTGTGTAACTGTTGGCAGTCTACCGTTTCTTTTCTGGAAATACAGTTCTATTACTTCATCAGTGACTGGATGCTTGAACGTTCTTTTCGCGGTTTTACTTTCATCTAACGTTACATATAAACCATCTTGCTTAACTTGAATAACGTCTTGGTGAAGCGGTATATATTTCTTTGATAGAATTTGTCCGAGTTTTAAATATGTCCAGTATTCGTATAACCTTGCGACATCTTTTACCGACATTTTGAAAATTTGCCCTCGTAATGTTAACCCCCTCGATAGCATTAAGAAGGTTTGATACGCATCTCTATAGCCTGCCGCCATTTGGATAACGAGTGAAAAGACTGAGCGATCCAATTTTCCAATTTCTCTCCAAAATGGATCGTTCAATTCATTTTTCATTCGATACTTCATACTTTTTACACGTTGTAGTAAATCTTCATCAGTTTCACCACGTGTATATCTAGACTTTTTCTCTAGCGCCTTAATTAAATCATCTATTTTATGTACGACTCTTTGAATCATCCATTTAACAAAACGATTTTCCAGCGTATCATAAGACACTTCCTTATAAGCTGTAATTCCTTTAGTCGGTATACTGTTTTCTCCTTGTAGTAAGTGTGGTCGCTTTCGCAAATAATTCATTCCGACAGAATCCAATTTACGAATTTTTTCTCCTCGTACAAGTTGATGTCTAGTCATAAGCGTATGATGCGGTTGCCTTTTAATATGAGAGATCGACTTCATAAATCGCTCAAAGGAATCATTTAAAATACGATAAAACTCACTCTTCGATGGATTTGTAGCGTAAATTGCAGATGCTCCTAAGTAAGTTCTCTTTAGTAAATGGAACGCTAAATTATAAATTTCATCATTTATTTCATCTAATAAGGCTCTGTAATCATCCTTATAATCAAGTTTTGCCGGAAAAACTTCAAATGTAACGGTTAATAAAGTTTCTTTCTCATCTTTAATTTCAAACGTTGTATTTCCTACTTCATTTGGAAATGAAAGATTCCCCATTAACACATGAAGTGAACCCATTTGAATGGAACTAACTTGCTTTCGAAACCCCGGATGTTCATGATAAAAAGAGAGCTGCTTGTTATTTTTCGGAACAACAACAAGCTGATAACTTCTATTTTCAAAAAAGATTGGTGGATGTTCGTTCCATTCTTCTAGCCTCTGCAATCTAGTATCAAATACAGAAACGATTTCTGCCTTCCCATCTACATGAAAATACATCATTTCAGCCGCGTTCATAGCGTGATATTCTTTTAAACTCTCATATTTTTCATGATAAGGATTTCCTTTAATCGTCAATGATAGCTCCTCTGTTTCAATCTTAACTAGCTCTATCTCGTTATTAGATCCAGAAAGAGGTGAAACCATCATACTCGAACCTCCTTAACATATGAGACAGCTTGTTAGCAGAACGAGGATACTTAGCATAGGAAGCGTGATTATTGCTACTATCATATTCTTCATTTGCACATAATACATATAACTGCTTTAATACCTCTTCTGTTCTTCCATCGCTTCCTGCAAGACGCGGTAAAATCTTTTGATATATTTGATAATCAAGCGCTTCATCAAACGATAATAACTTCCCTTTTTCGTTGTATGCCATATAGAAACAGATTTCATCTCGTATACGATATCCAACTTGAGCCCCAACTGATTCAAGTGTTTTATTTATTTCTATTAAAATAGTTGATATATTCCTCACAAGATCTTCGTTTTCTTTAAAGCATTCTTTTAAATGAAGATACTTTGTTGCTAAAGAGCTATTAGAAACAATTTCAGCTTCCTTCTCTTCTATATCCATTAAGAAATTAAAATAACCTAAGTTAACGGTATTAAATTCAATTGTATTCGCACGATCTAATACTTTCTTACTTAACGGATGTGTCGTTTCATCCATATTCACAGTTCCGATAATATATACATTTGATGGAATCGTAATATGCTTATTCGTAATTGACTCGGGAAGAACTGGTGATGTAACAATTTTTCCTTCTTTCCATTTACGACTTTCAATTACACTTAAAAAATCACTAAAGTAGTATTCCACTCGAGCTAAGTTCATCTCGTCCAACACTACAAAATAAGGTCTATTTGGATTTGCATCTGCATTTTCAAGAACTTTAATTAACGGTCTTTCTTGAAACTCCCCTTGAAGGTTCACATACCCAAACAAATCAGAACTATCACTCCAATCAGGTCGAACCGGAATAAGCGTAAATTGTCCATTCTCTTCCGTTGCTCCTAAACTCTCCGCAAACCACTGAACAATTTTCGTTTTCCCTGTACCTGAAATACCTGATAAAATTACAAACGGCTTCGTCTTTAATGAAAGGAAGAAATTAATAAGATCCTTTTTCTCATAAAAGAAACCTTTACTTTGAATATAAGAAGACACATGATCGATAATTGATTGTTGATCTAAATACACTTCTTTCCTCTCATAAATCATTTCATATTTAATGCCTTTCTCTTTATAATTAATGAATCCATCATAATAGTGAAGCATTTCTTTTAAATCCTCTACTAACTCAACCTCATCTGGCATTTGGTTCACATCGTATACAATATAGGCAGCTGTAGAATTTGCATAACCCGTCGCTTTTGGGCCTGTACCAAGGTAAATATTATCGTCCTTCTTCACCTTGTTAGACATATTTATATGTTGACGAATTTCTTGCTTAATCTTCTTCATCTCATTATTAGGTGTATCTTTCACCCCTTGTCCTATAGTTAAATAGAGTCGTTCCATATCTTCACTAAATAAATAAACGATATAATATCCCCGTTGAGTTGATGTGGTAATATCCTTATGCATAATAGCAATCCATGGAATAGATGCCCAAACCCCTATTCCAGCTGAGCCTGTAACACTGTACTTACTATGATCTATAAAAGGTAAACGCTTAATTTCCGCCGTTATGTCCTCTCGAAAAAACTTGGCTAATCTATGGTCTTTTGTACTACCCTTTTTTGCATCTAGATAACCATCCATCACCATTAAAAAACCTTCACGTAAATTACTGTTCATACTACCGCCCTTTTCTCCATCATCTTTTACATCTTGTTCAACAGGAATCCATTCATCATTAATTAGTCCTACTCGTTCAAACCAATCCAGTAAGTTATTCGTACGCTTCCTCGCCACCGATTCAAGCATTAAATTATTCCCTACTGAATTTCGGACAATCGTCATCCCTAAGTCGACTAGAGCTTTTTTCTTTTCATCCTTTGAATACTTCTCTAACAATCCAAGAACAAATAAAGCATGACAGAAATAATCCTGTTTTAAAACCAGCTGTGCCATGTAGGTTTTCTTATCTTTCGATTGAACATATTCATTTAATAGAAGCTTATTCATTTCATGAGATTCATTCAAAAACCCCAACACTCTCAAATCCTGGCGCGCATTAGATTTCACTCTATATAAATTCTCATCCGTTTGTTCACGTAACGTACTTGGATTATATGTACCATTCATTATCTCTTCTAAAAAGAGCATGACTTTATCATATTTTTCACTTGGTAGGTTATCTGTTTGGAATTCTTTAAATGTAATAGCCTTTTCTCCATTAATCTTTGTTACCTCTATGAAAGGTAGTTCTACAAATAGCGATACAAGGAAATTTGATCTCCCACCTGGATAAAAGTCAGGATTATTAATTATTCTATCATTTATGAAATTTTGCCAAACTCGTAGAATCTCATCAATGGTTACATTAAAATCCAATAATGTTCCTGCTTCTTTTTCTATTCCAAGTTTTCTTTCTACATATATTTCATTATCTTTTATCGTCATAAGCCAATTACTTTTATCACCAATACCATTCATAATTCGCTGTTTTGTTTTAATAAATTCGATAATTATTTTATCTAGCATCTCTATCCCCCGTAGCTACAATTAATTACAATTACTGTTATTTTATCAAACTATCAACAAGTTAAAAACATATGAATAAAACGATATCACTTATTCCATAAATCTATCTTCAAATAAAATAATCCCTCATCACTTATACTACAAGCACAGTAAGAAGTTCCTCTTTTTTAATTGATGTTATTCATTTTTTCACCAATAAACTTCATTCATCATATCCTCTATAATAAACTTTTCGTTGCTGTATATGAGAAGAACTCATCTTATTCTGCCTACAAAGTTGAAATAAACTTGCAACAGATAATAAAAAAGAACAGGAAAAATTATCCCGTTCTTAATCCGAATATACAATACTTACCTTTCATTTGAAAATCCCTTAAATCTTCTTGATCGTCCGATTTTCTGTCGGTTATGCTTTAACGTTTCATAAGCTGATTCTGATAATATCTGAAACTGCTCAGGCGTTATTATTTGAGTAATAGCCTTCGTCAATTCCTTATCCTTATTAACGCCTAACACTACACATAAAATTGGCTCATCCTCATGCATAACTCTTTCCATTAAAAAACGTTTGCGTTCAACAGGATCTTTAAATAATTTGTTAGAAGCGTTAAGTAAAAACAGCATAATAACTGGTAATTTATCTTCTCTATCCTCTTTTTTATAATTATAAGCCACATACGGAGTCCAGAACTGCTGTTTATGTAATAAAAGCTTTTGAGTTCTAGAGCTAATAAATTCCCTCACGTTTTCCCGTGTCCCTGTATCTAACAAAAGTAGATATCTAGCCGCTCTAATACAGAGATTATCTCTTGTACTATCTAATAATCTAATTAACTGTTCAAATATAGGATCCATGTTTTGCTTTGGTTTTTCTATAGGTCCAAACTGCACCTCAAAGAAATTCTCTGAATCCTCTTCACCAAATTTATCATTAATTTTTCCCGCCATGTACATATCTATCTCATCTCTGTGACTTGGGATAACAACATCATTTGCTTCTACTTCTTTAAGCATTTCACTTATAGTCATCGAATAATTATTGTATTCGAAATATAATCCTATATGATCTAACTCGTCATTCGTTTTAATGGCTGGATTTTTACTCGCCAGACTTCTTTGATATAAGTAGTTCATAAAAATACTAGGTGAATCAAAGATTTCAGGATATACTCGTAAATCGTTTATTGATACACACCAAACAGGTAATGCACTTTCTTTAATAAACTCTGTTTTTTCAATGTGAGCAGCGATTTCATTAAAATCATCAAGAGTAACACAACATGCTTGTATAAATTTAATATTATTAATTGTTTCAATCAGCTTATAACGCTTTTTATTTTCTCTGCTATAGATCTCTATTTCATTAGTACGATTATACTCCTCAAATAAGCGCAAAGATTGTTCATAAGGATTTTGAGCTAAAGCTCTCAGTGATTTTTTATAAGCATCTTCGTCAGAAAATGGTGAAACGGGTGATAGAGCTCCTCCTTTTACTTCAACAATAATCATTACATCATCAAACAAGATTAAACCATCACATTCACACCATTCATTTTTTCCGTTAGCACCGACTGAAGCCTTATAATATACATTCCTAAAAATTTGAGCTGTCGGAAGTATCTTATTAAATAATTTAAACGGTATTTCTTCTGACACACTTTGTTGAATTTCTCCAATGACATTTACTAAGCTTTTATCCTGCCCTCGTAATGCACACATTACCGATCTATAGAAATTATCCATTAAATTATTAACGGAAAAACAATAATACTTTCCTTCAACACATATAAATGGCTTGTATTTAATGGGCATTTCTTTAAACATTACATTCGGTATATCCATCAAAAAATTAGTTTTATCACCTGGTTGTAATGCTAAACTTTTTATAAATTCTACAGGCCACTTTGTAATCTTTTCTACATCAAAATAATCTGCCATTTGCAATATGTTATCCGCTGTTAATTCTTGTATTCCTTTATCAAAAAAATAATGCATAAACTCCGTTGTTCTCAAACGCTCACTTAATGCCATAAGCCCTTCCATAATATCTTCAGCAGATACATTAAAAGTATCTATAAAAAGCTTATTATATGGTAACAGTAAATCTCGAAAATGCTCCTCCTCAAAATAAGGATATAATGTTCCTGACACATTCATTTGCATACCTTGTGAGTACTTAATTAATTCATCTTTTGGTACTACATTTACATACACACTGGCATTTAAATAAAGTTTTTCTAAAGTATCTAAGAAACACTTTAATTCATCAACATTTAAACTACCAGTATCAATTGTAGGTTTTGACGATACTATCATACTTTGTACTAAATCCATCCCTTTACTAATCGAAGGATTAACATTACCATATAAAGCATCTTCTGGATTCATAAGGTGTTGAGAAAGATTATAGCCATACATATGAATCAAGATTGATAAAGGATCTACTTTAGAAATTACACTCTGAATATTTGCAAGCGATGTAATTATTTGTCCTTCTAAGATTTTAGGATTAAATTGTGTTAAAACATCCGATAATTCATTATTATTCTGCATGTGCTACAACTCCTTTTGAATTAATAAAAAATCTCTTTGTTATATTATTTTAAATATAACAAAGAAACCGGTATTATTTATGTCACATAAAAAACTAGCATTCTGTAAAGTACTCCAAAATAAAAAAGAACCCCTTATCACCCACAACTACAGGCACAATAAGAGGTTCCTCTATCTTCAAACAATATTACCCATTCACTTCCGAATAAACTTCATCCATCATATCTTCCATAATAAAGTTTTTGAATTCTTCGTTCTCTAAAATCTTCATGAAGAACTTCTCGTTACTGCCCATTCGATCAATAACGAAGTTTATAAATGATTTTTCGAAAGCAAATTTGAAATTGTCTTTTGTGTTATTTTTTGCTTTTTGCTGAATATCTTCACTGTTTAACATATCTTCTTTTACTTGGTCGCGTGAAAGAAAATCAGTTTCTGTAAACTCTGTACCGAAACGATCGTTTAACTTATCTAATATAGATGATAAACGAACTTTTTCATCTTCAACTACACCACCTGCGCCATGTGAAGTTGGCTTTAAGTCTACACCACCAGTTTGTTCTAACTCAATTCCACCTTCAAATACCTTCTGATTACGGTAATACTCTAGTGCAACGTCATCAGCCATATATACATCTTTATCTTTACTGCTACGAGGTAACTTTCGTAATAAGTAATTTAAGTAGATATATAGTTTGTGTAAATCAAGGTCAATGAATGTAGCAATCTGCAGAATGAATGCATATGTGCGGACAAACTTCGTCGCTGCTGCTTTAAACGCATCCTTTTCTTCCTCTTCCAGAGACTTAAAGCGATCTACGCCTCTATCAATCCAAGAGTTCAGCTCTGTTTGTGCTTTTGTTTGCTTTTTAAATCCGCCTTTAATCTCTAATTCATTGACAACTTGCACTTCTTTTTCTGTAAAAATCTGATATGGTTCTAATTCCGCTTGCAGATCATACAAAATATTCGGATCTGTCACTTAATTCCTCTAGATGTTCCCACAATAATATATGATGCGTAAACCCTGTCATATCTGGTACGGCAGGACTATTCCATACCAATCTATGAAACCCTATTTCTAGCCCCATTTCTCCTGCACGAATGAACATGTTCGGATCAAAATCCAGCCCTCGAACTGCGAACTCGACATTTATTTCTTTCAACTCACAAAGTTCTAATTGTTTTGATATAAATTGTTGTATCTGTGTTTTTGCTAATTTCATTAATGACCAATCTCCTTTATTACATTAAAACAATTGCCAAGTACATCCCTCTGCACTTGGCAATACTTTTTAAATATGAACTTCCTCTTTAGCAATATCTGTTAACATTTGAATAACATTTTGACAGTCCGTATCATTAAATAACTCGTTCATAGCATTTATGACTATATCTTCATCCGACCAATTACTTATATTGCTTGTATTTGTGTAAATTCTTGTATACGACGCTTCCGGCCTTTTCGCTGCTGCGCTTATTTTTCTCCCTTTACTTTCAAGCCTTGTTAATAGTGCTAATCTCTTTTGTGATTCTAGTGGTCCAATTTCTAGCGTCAGTTTCAATCTATTATCCTTCAAGCGTTCAAACCACATAATCGCACAATTATTTAACCACCAATTCCATTTCGGCGCTCCAAATTGTTCTTCTAGTTTGCGGAACTCCGGTATAATGAATGATGGTAGTCGGTGATGAATATTGTAAAAACCTTCTTGGAACTTTTGTGTATGGACGAATAATTGAAATGCATTAGCTAAAGTATCCGCATCTGTTTGACTACTTTCTACCGCAACAATTTCAGAAGAAGAATCCTCTTCTCCGTATACAAGCCCTTTTATAGTATCGCCTATAGCTGCCACCACTTGATTAAAATCAGCATTGTTATACATATCATTCATCACACGGAGAATCTCATCTTGATCTGCCCAATCACTTATATTTTCATATCCAGCATAAATTCTTGTATACATGGATCCAGCTTCTTTTGATTTTTCTTTAATAGTAATTCCATTTTCCTCTAACTTGCATAATAACTTTAATCTCTGCTTATATTCCAACGGTCCAACTTCAACGATAAGTTTCATACGCCCATCTGCTTTTCTCTCAAACCAAGTTATAAGAGCATTATTTAGCCACCACTCATGATTTGGAACTCCAACAATCTCATCAAGTTGTTTCCATTCTCCGAAAATGAAAGATGGAATGCGAATGTGTTCATGGCGGCAATCTTCTGGTATTTGATTTTTCTCTACAAATTGTAAAAATGCCTCTCTCATGACGCTATTTCCAGCTCCATGTATAAAGCGAAGCGTTTCAGCATACTTCTTATAAATTTTGCGAAGATCTTCTTTTTCTTCAGCATTTAATTTCTTTACAGCACTTAACAACTCTTTATTGACAAACTTTCCAACTACTTTTCCGTTACCATTTAAGCATAGAAAATCAACAGCGGCCTTATGGCTCTTATACACTGTTAACGCTAATTCAATGTCTTCCTCATCACGAACAAGTTCCCCCTCTAATATATCAATATAGTAGGAAAGAAAATTTTTTATCGTACTAGACGTATACTCACTATAAATCTCCAATTGTCCTTTTAAGATATTTAATATGTCCCCATAATCTAAAGTAAGATACGACTTATGACTTGGCGCGCTACCATCTAAACTTAAAAAGATTGGAATGATCGTATATCCTTCATATTTCTCGCTAACAAATTTTATGTAATTTTGTAATTGTCCATCTGATTCAGATGACTTATATTTATTTTCAATGAGAATGGCAACCTTTTGCGCCTCTGATATTGCTAAAATATCAATTCGTTTATTATAATTCGTCTGTACCTCACGGAAAACTTCCAAATCTTGCAGAGACTGCTTATGTAACTTAATAAAATTATATTGACCAATTAACTCCTCATTCTCTGCTTTTACAAACGTTTTAGAAAGGATCTTATTTACAAACATAGAACTTAAATGATGATTCTCCGTAGGATCAAGTAACCAAGCAATCATATTAGAATGCCTAATCTCAAACTTATCTACCTTCAATATTTTAAAAGGGTTAAAACGATTAAATTTACTATGTAACTTCTCAAACTCAATTGAATTATCTAACAGTGATAAAATCTCAAAATTATAATCCATTCCCCACACCCACCGTTTATAAATTTGTGAATCCATTCTCTTGAATAGTCATTTTAAAAAATCGTTATAAGCGAATTATAACTTATAATGTGGCATTATTTATGTCACATATACTATTTCTTTAAACTGAACATTCATCAATCACTAAATTTAACCATCCCCCCATACCTTCCATCACTCTCCTCCAAAAACACCCTACTCTCCCCACTATTCTTATAAAAGTAATTCCAACCCCTCTCCCTCAAAATCCCCTTCCAAGTATCACTCTCAACCATTCTCTTAATCACATCATCCCAATAAGCAACCTCTTCTTCCGTCATATCTTTCGGGCCCATAATCCCTTTCCAGTGCTGGAAGACAACATCGGTTCCTTGTTCTTTCCAAGTTGGGATTTCAGGTAGTCGGTCTAATCGTTTTTCGGAGGATACGGCTAGTATTTTTATTTTGCCGGCTTTGTATTGTTTTTCGGCTTCGGATAGGGTCATTGTTGCGGCGTTGATTTGTTTGTTCGTTAGGGCGTTTATGATTTTTTCTTTGTTTTCGTAGACGAAGAATTCTAGTTCGGCAGGGTTTATGCCGAGGGCTTTGCTTACTTGTATGAAGGATAAGTGATCGTCGTTTCCTAGGCCGGGGGCAACGCCGATTTTGAAGCCTTTCTTGTCTTGTTTTAGTTGTTCCATTAGTTGGTTTGCGTTTTCTATGTTTGAGTCTTTTGATACGACAACGACTTCCCATTCTGATGCTAGTGTTGCGAGTGGTGTGAAGTCTTTATATGTTAGTTTACTGTGGCCTAGTAGGTTATTCGTTATAAGTAAGCTTGAATTTATCGCAAGTACGTGACCGCCTTTTTGTTTCGTATACTTCCATCCGACATCACCGCTGCCGCCTATTTTGTTTGTGACAGTGATTGGTTTTGTGAAGATTTTTTCTTCTGTCAGCGTTTTTTGCATCGCTCGTGCTGTTAAGTCCCATCCGGCGCCTTGAACGTTCGGTGCTACGATTTCTACTTCTTCTATGTTCACTTTATTTGTGTGAGCTTTTTCTGAGGAACAACCGGCTATTACTCCTGTCATGATCCATATACATAGTAATAATCGTTTTTTCATACCCCTCGTCCTATTCGATACTTTCGCTCTGGTCGTCCGATAATGCCGTATGTGTACTCTACTGTGCATTCATTTGTCGCTACTAAGTATTCTAAATATCTTCGTGCGGTTGTTCTGGAAGCCCCCATTTGTTCTCCCATTTCCTCTATTGTAATTCCCTCTTCGAACCCTTTTATAATTCCTTTCACTTTTTGCAGTGTTAACGGATCAACGCCTGTCGGTAAGTTTTTCATGTCTGGTATTTGTGAAGTACCGAAAAATGTATCAATAAGCGCTTGGTTTACTTCACTGTGACTATGTAATAATTGTTTCTTTCTTTTATAGTCCTCAATTGTGCGAACAAATTTGTCTAACGTAACTGGTTTTATAAGATAATTGCTTACACCATTTCGAATTGCTTTTTCTAACATATGTTTTTCATTCGCCGCTGTAACCATAATTACGTCAACGTTAGGAAAATCAGCATGGATTTTCGGCAATAAGTCTATTCCGATTCCATCTGGTAAGTAAATATCTAATAGAAGCAAATCGATTTCTTCCTTTTGTAATAGCTCCATCGTTTCTTTCGCGTTCAATGCTTTCCCAATAACTTTTACGTCCTTTATTTTTGCTAAAAACTCCTCCTGAATTTGCGCTACGCGGAAATCATCTTCTGCAATTGCGACCTTCAACATATGTCCATCCCCTGTTTGTCATTTACTTTCTCCTAACGTTTTCGGAAGGTAAATTGTAAAAATTGTTCCCCCATTTTTCTCGTTCTGAATTTCAACTGTTCCTTCTAGTAAATCTACCATTTCTTTCACGTTTGCTAGCCCGTAACCACGATCTGTTCCTTTCGTTGAAAATCCTTTTTGAAAAATGGTACTTATTTTTTCTGCCGGTACTCCTACTCCGCTATCTATCACTTCAAAAACAACATCGTGTCCAACATCAGTAACAAAGAATGAAACACTCTTCTCCTCTTGTTCACTCACCGCATCAAACGCATTGTCGATAATGTTTCCAAGAATCGTAATAAGGTGCGAAACTTTTATATGGTCTGGTAACGGATTAAGGGTGCTATCTCCTTCGATATGAAAATCGATTTTCTTCTCAGACGCTGTCCCTAGTTTTCCTAATAAAATAGCTTGTACTTTCGCATCATGAATTTGATGGAATAAAATATGGTTTTGACTTTGATGAATATTAGATTCTTGTTGGATAAATTCAATAGCTTCTCTGTAATGTCCTAACTGAAGTAAGCCTGATAACACGAAAAGCTTATTTGTGAATTCATGTGTTTGAGCACGTAAGTCCTCTGAATACTTTCTTACCTCAGATATCGTATTAACTAAGTTTTGCAATTCCGTTTTATCTCTAAAACTACATACAACGCCTACCGTACTGTTATTTTCGAGTATCGGTGTCATGTTTAAAATAAACACTTTATCTTGAAATGCGATTTCTTGATCGTTTTCTAGCACTCTCTCCATACTAAATTCCGGTAAAACTTTTGAAATATGCTGATGCACATATTCATCATTTACATGCAGCATCTCTTCCGCAGAAATGTTCATCATAGTAATAAAGCCGTTTTGATCAATAGCGATGATTCCTTCTTTTATAGACAAGAGTATCGCACTTCGTTCCCGGTATAACGCTGCAATTTCATTCGGTTCTAGGCCTAGTGTATCCTTTCGAATACTACGAGCTAAAAGTATGCCGCCAATAACTCCAACTAGTAACACCGCTAAGGAAAAGAGTATAATTTCTTTCGTTCTGTTCAATATGCTAGATTCAATACCTTTTATTAAAAATTCTACTGTAACAACACCCACGACTTGATCATAGTCTCCGTTATGAACAATAATTGGCGCCTTTGCCATTAAGGAAGGACCACTTGCACCTTTCCCTTCGAGCGTATAATAGCCACCAAAAGTGAGCGCTTCATAGTTATATAGATTATTGCTCTTTGTACCAATTAACTCCGAATTAGAATGTGAATAAATAACCCCATACCGATCTTCTACAATTACATAATCTGCATCCGCTTGCTCACGAACTTGTTCCGCAATCGATTGAATGGTACTTTTATGCTCGTTATACTGAAAAGCCTCTTTTATAGCTGGCATAAAAGAAAGAGATTTAGCCGTTTGCAGAGCTAATTGTTCAACTTGGCGCTTCGTATCAACAGACTGAATGTAAACAAATATTCCCGCTAAAAGGAGAACGACAAATAAAATTAATGTAATGACTAATCCTAATATTTTCGTTTGTAGTGACACTTTCCGTGATTTTTTCATGCTTCATATCCTTTGATTAAATATTCAAAAATATCAATCTCCTATTCAATTATTATGACAAAACTCAATATTAATCAACTATTAAGATAAAAATGTCATGTACATAAAGTACAAAAAGAATAAAATTGTCATAATATTGAGATTATTACCTGAAAACAGTACAATTCAACTACAATGAACACGCTTTCATATATAACTTTTATTTATAAGCAGGAGGGGATTTTTATGGCTCAAGTAAAATCTAGCCGAGTCACCGGAAACATTTTCAAGGGTTCCGTCGGCAATTTAATTGAATGGTACGACTGGTACGTTTACTCTGCTTTCGCTGTTTATTTTTCAGCAGAGTTCTTTCCTAAAGGAGATCCAACTAGCCAATTATTAAACACAGCGGCTATTTTCGCGGTTGGATTTTTAATGCGTCCTATCGGTAGTCTATTAATGGGACGTTATGCCGATCGGCACGGGCGCCGGGCAGCATTAACTCTTTCTATTACGATTATGGCCGGTGGTTCTTTAATCATTGCCTGTACACCTAGTTACGAAAGTATTGGTGTCATGGCCCCAATTATTTTAGTTCTTGCCCGTTTACTTCAAGGATTGTCACTCGGCGGAGAGTATGGAACTTCCGCAACTTATTTATCTGAGATGGCTAGTAGTGGTCGCCGTGGTTTTTATTCAAGCTTCCAATATGTAACGCTCGTCGCTGGACAAATGGTTGCGTTAGGTGTTCAAATTGTTCTTCAGCAAATACTAAGTGAGCCAGATATGAAGGCTTGGGGATGGCGTATTCCGTTCATTATTGGAGCGATGGGAGCAGTAGCTGTATTATGGCTTCGCCGCACGATGGATGAATCGGAGCAGTTTTCAAAAATGGAATCTAAAAATCGCGAAAGTGCCGGAACCATTCGCGCGCTTATGAAACACCCGAAAGCAGTATTAACAGTAGTCGGACTAACACTAGGCGGTACTGTTGCATTCTATACGTACACAACATATTTACAAAAATTCATGGTAAACACAGTCGGTCTCCCGAAAGAAGTTGTAAGCTGGATTAACTTTGTCGCACTACTTATATTCGTAGTACTTCAACCGATTGCCGGGCTACTATCCGACCGTATTGGTCGCCGCCCACTATTAATGGCTTTCGGTATTCTCGGAACGTTACTAACAGCACCACTATTCTTCTTCCTGGAAAAAACGGCAGAACCAATCGTAGCATTCTTACTCATGATGGTCGGTCTCATTATCGTTACTGGTTATACATCGATTAACGCGATTGTAAAAGCTGAACTCTTCCCAACTGAAATTCGCGCATTAGGCGTAGGCTTCCCATATGCACTAACAGTTGCGATATTCGGTGGAACAGCAGAGTTCATCGCATTATGGCTAAAGAGTATCGGATTGGAATCACTATTCTACTTCTATGTAGCTGGATGTATCGCAATAAGCTTTATCACGTATTGGCGTATGTCAGAGTCTTCGAAGACTTCGCAGATTGAGGCGGAATTGAGTGGTGGAAATACTTTAAAGAACGGTACTAGTTCAAAATAATGAATTACAGAAGGCCACCTTGAAAGAGGTGGCCCCTTTGTATACTCTGTCAACCAATCCCACATCGACCACACACACCCACCCACACAAAAAAGACCACCAAAAGGCAGTCTCAAAACTCAATCCTATTCCCCCCTCCACGCTCCACCGCTTTTTCATATAAATACTTCGCAACTATAATATCTACTACCGCTAAACCTACTGATTTGAAAACGGTAATCTCTTCATCGTTTTCTCTGCCGGCCTTTTCCCCACTTATGATTTGACCAAGTTCGGCGTGAATGCCACTTGCATTAAATAAGCCTTCTTTAATCGGAACTTGGAGGTCGCCTGTTTCTTCTAGTGCTGCTTCTTTTGATTCGACTACTACTTTGTTCGCGGTAGCGATGGCGTGGGATGGTAGTTCTTGCATGCTCGGTCTGAATGAGCCGACGGCGTTTACGTGGACGCCTTTTTGTAGTTTTTCTGAGAAGACTGGTGTGGATGCGTTCGTTGTTGTGACGATGATATCTGCTTCACTTATTGCTTCATCTGGACTTGCGTAGACGTAAGCCGGTTTGTTGAATGTCTCTTGTATATATTGTGCGAATGCATAGGCTTTTTCTTCCGTTCGGTTGTATAGAATGATTTTTTCAATGTCCCTAACAGCAAGTACAGCTTCCGCAATTCCTTTTGCCTGTTCACCTGTTCCGATGATGCATAAGTTTTTTGCGTTATGACGAGCTAAATGTTTTGTCGCTACTCCTGATAAGGCGCCTGTGCGAATCATCGTTAAGTAGGAACCTTCTAAAAGTGCGAGCGGTTCTCCCGTTTGAAAGTCTGATAGCATAACGATCCCGTTTATCGTTTTCTTTCCTATCTTTTTATTATGAGGAGCTACCGTTACTACTTTTAAACCGAGTGCCTCAAGTCCTTCCGCTACTGAAGGCATAATTAATGCAGTATTTTGCTCGCTCGCAAATGGTAATGAGGCACGAATTGGTGTAATCGTTCTTTCTGCGGAAAATTCTTTTAAAGCAAGCGCCGCGTATTCAATGACTTCGCTCATATTTACTAAGTTTCTTTGTTCGTTCGCGCTTATAACTAGCATATTTGTTCACCTCCTCCTTTTATCCTAACAAAAACCCCCGCTTCAAAACATCTCTCGGATCTACTACAAACTGATGAAATCCTGTAATAAATGCCTGCCCGGTTACTTTTGGAATAACTGCTTCATATTTATCGACCGCTGTTACGGATAATACTTCTCCCTCAAATTGGCCGTCAGTGATGCATTCGTGGATGAAAGTTTCTCCCTTTTGTAAGGCATCTTTTTCAAAAAGGGTTGCGATTCTTGCGGAAGTTCCTGTGCCGCAAGGGGAACGATCTACTTGCCCGTCAGCAAAGATCGTTACATTTCGTAAAGTGGCATCTTTTCCTTTCGGTTCATCTGAAAAAATAACACCGTATATTCCTTTTAAATCTTCTTCAAGTGGATGTTTTACTTCCATTTGACTTTCGATATAATGTTTAATTTTTCCGCCCCACGTTTGAATAGCAGATAAATCTTTGAAATCCACTTTCAAACCAAATTCTTTACTGTCTACAACTGCGTAGAATGCTCCGCCAAACGCGATATCTACTTGAAATTCATAGTCATCTATTTTGATAGGAACATCTTTTTTGTATACAAATGAAGGAACGTTTTCGAACGATACCGACTCTACTTCGCTCCCGTTATATTTTGCGTACGCAATGACTTCCCCGGCAGGGCTATCAATAATGAATTTTTGTTTTTCTCCATTCACTTCAAACATTCCAGTTTCAATTCCAACTGTAATGACAGCGATAATGCCGTGTCCACACATCGTACTCCAGCCTTCATTGTGCATAAATAATACGCCAAAATCAGCATGAGGACTTGCAGGCGGAGTAATAATACAACCGTACATGCCGTGATGTCCTCTCGGTTCATACATAAGAACCTCGCGAAGATGATCCAAATGTTCCATACAGTATGCGCGTCTTTCTAGTTGCGTTTCTCCTTTTATCTCTGGCACCCCGCCCGTAATGATTCGAAGTGGTTCTCCAGCTACATGCGCATCAATTGTTGTGTATATTTTACTAATCTTCATTTCTATCTCTCCCCTATATGTTGATACTATTTTCATTGCAAGTACTATGCCAAAGTACAGATCGCTAATTTCTTTACACTTTTTCTGAAAAATGTAAAGAATTTTATATCCCACTGTCTACTTTTTTATACAGTAGACAGTGGGATATTATTAACCTCCAATCACCCACACACTCACCAAACCCCAACCAAAAAAATCCCCCGAAACCTCGGGGGACCCATCAAACCCTCACCGCCACTACATCCGGCACTTGCTTAGCAATCTCCTCACCAATCTTTATACTAGCTGTTGCCGCCGGGGATGGTGCGTTGCAAATATGTAAGGAATTTATGCCAGGGATAATGCAGAAGTCATCAACCATATTTCCGTTTGATAAAATGGCTTGTGCCCTTACGCCTGCATGGGTTGGCACGATGTCTTTCTCTGTAAGTTCTGGTATTAAACGCTGTAAGCTTTTTAAGAATGATTGTTTACTAAATGAGCGCACCATCTCTTTTATGCCTTCTTTCATATTTGGCATCGCCATTTTCCAAAATCCTGTGTATGTCATTGTTTCCATGAAGTCTTTTATGTTGAAGTCTGTTTTCGTATAGCCTTCGCGTTTGAAGCTTAATACGGCATTTGGTCCTGCATGTACGTCTCCGTTTATCATTCTTGTGAAATGAACACCTAAAAACGGAAATTCTGGATTTGGAACTGGATAGATTAAATGTTGTACAAGATGGCGTTTTTCTGGGACAAGTTCGTAATATTCACCACGAAACGGAACAATTTTCATATCCGTTAATATTCCTGTCTTTTTCGCAATACGATCACTATGTAATCCAGCGCAGTTAATAAGAAATTTCGTTTTGAATACGCCTTTATTCGTCTCAATTGTTACGACATCTTTTTTCTCAGCAATATGTTCTGCGGCTGTTCCTAAATGTACTTCCCCGCCGCTTTCCTGAATCAAACGTGCAAATGCATAACTTACTCCTTTATAATCAGCAATCCCGCAAGAAGGAACACGGATTGCGCCAAGTCCTTTTACATGTGGCTCAACTTCGGCTAATTCTTCCTGACTAATTTTAGAAATATGTAAATCGTTTTGTAAGCCTCTCTCATATAAATTATGTAAAAGAGGAAGTTCTTCTCTTTCTGTAGCGACAATTACTTTCCCGCACATGTCATAAGCGATGTCATTTTCTTTACAAAATTGAACCATAGCTGCATTTCCTTCTTTGGCAAACTTTGCTTTATAACTCCCTGGTTTATAGTAAATTCCAGAATGAATTACTCCGCTATTATGTCCAGTTTGATGATGTGCAAGTTCCTTTTCTTTTTCAATGATCGCGATTTTCGCACGAGGGAATTTTTTCGTTAAAGCCATTCCAGTTGAAAGACCAACAATTCCTCCGCCAATAATTATAAAGTCATACATCCTACTTCCCCCTTAATAGTATAAAAGGCAGGTCTCTGTGAAAGACCCGCCGTACTTATTATTTAGAAAAACAACCTCGCTGACGCATTAGTTCTCTATATAAATCTTTATTTTTCTCAAATGCAGCTCTTCCGTGCATCCAAAATAAATTGTTTAAAAGAACTAAATCACCAACTGGTAATTTTAATGCATGCGTTGCTGGTGAGTTTTCAACAGAATACGATAAATCTTTCAGATAGTTTGCTTGTTTAATATTATCCGGATAAGCGAACTGATCAATAAAGCAAATACAAGGTGCGTTATTTACATCAAAAAATGTTTCACGATAAACGATTTCTTGCGAATTTTTACTCGGTGGTGCTTTATACGTAACCTTAACAGATGCGAGCGAATGATTTCTAAATTTATGAAGATCTTCCCAATCATCTAAATGTAATAGACGGGATTCTCCCCCTACTGCATTTTGTTCTTCAATTTTCATCATAAGAAGCCAATCTGTCGGTTCATCAACAAATGTACCGTCTGTATGAAGCGTAAACAATCGATACGCTTGGCGAAGATAAGAATCACTACTATCCGTATCTTTCACATTAAATCTCGCATAATACGTTCCTGTCATTGCATCAAAATTCGGCGTCCCGATTAAATGTGTTAATGCCGTTGCAAATTTCACATAGTCCGCTGGATCTGACGTTTCACCTTGCACCCCAATTGTAAATCCGCCCGTTTCACGGTCATGAATAATTCCGCGAATGTTATCCATAAATGATTGCCCAAAAATCTTTCTCATTCCATCCGCAAGATTAAATCGAGAGTACGGAATGTATTGTAATGACTGCTCTGAATGCCCTTTTACCTCTTCAAAAAACTGCCTAAGCAATTGCTGATTTAAAACAATATGATATAAACGTTTATGCTCTGGATGAGGAACAATCTCATATCCCTCATATTTTTTTGCAAACTTCATCTTTGCATTTTGTTCTGTAATAATCGACATTTTAATTCCTCCCTAAATGAAATATGAAGAACGTATTGACGCTTTTTACAGACAGTTATCCTTATCTTCTTTATGCCGAGATTCGGTCTTACTGCCCTAACAGCAAAAAGCCAGTCATACGCACCACGACAGAAAATCGTAGAAGCGTACAACTGGCTTATCATTACGAGTGTCTTTAATCTCTTAAAGTACAATAATAATAGACAGTTCATATGAAAATATGTGTAAAACAGGAAAGCAAGATCGGATATAGAGAAGGCTAATTTCTCGTATGGATCTTATTAATTAAATGATAATTCAAAATATTCTAACTGTCAATTTATTTTTTCTTATTTTCTCTATACTGGTTCACGGCTTTTTGGGGTACAGACAAACATCCATCAACTTAAGATTTTGAAGTATCCCCAAAACGAAAATTTCATCTTTTCATAGTTGTCCGTAGAAATTTAGTTCATTTTTTTCACTTTGGGGAAAAAATGGATTTCTTAACTTGATAGCGATGTGGCGGTACCCTATTGCCATCAACCTATTTTATGATTTTCGTTTCTATTTACTTATATTTTCATTGTTACTGAACTCTACTTCATTAGAAGTTTGTTTATATCCAAGGTTGCCTCGTGTGAAAATAAGAATAAGCAAAGCAACAATTCCCAATCCTATCACTACAAATAAATCCGAATTCTTTAAAACAGGGTTGGTGGAATGAGTTTGCACCAAGCTAAACGTATTTACACTCGCATGAACTAGCATGACAATAAATAAGTTACCGTGATGACAGTTATAGACCCAAGTGAGAATGATTGAGATCGGCAAACACAGCAAAATAAAAATCGGCAAATGAAAATATAGGAGAGAAAGATCAGAACCTGGTCCACCTCTTTGTGCAGCAGTTAAGAAATGTGGAAGATGCCAAAAAGCCCACAAAACGGTAAGTAGTAATGATGCTTTCAATGGCCCAAACTTCGATTGTAATCTTGGTAGCGCAAAACCACGCCATCCAATTTCCTCAGGTAACGGTCCACCGAGAAAGAAAATAGCTACAAAAGAGATGAGATAGGTCACATAAAATTTAGAAGTAAGGCCATCGAGGATAGGTATCCCTCCATTTAAAATTATCATCCCCAGAAACATTGCAGCAGGGATAACGATGAGAGTAAACAAGTACCACTTCAAACCGACTTTAATAGATATGATGCTTTTTCTAACTTTTTCCCATGATTCTTTGCCTTCAAGAGTTCGAAACATGATATACGCTGCTAACATAGGGCCTACAAATGCATTGGCAAAAAAGAAAATATCAAACGCTTTTGTTTTAGGGAAAATACCCCATTGGGATAAGATAAATGGAATTAATACAACCCACGAGAATAAATATGCCATTACAAAAAATGAAGTTAACGGATAGGATTCCAAATACCCTCTCAGACCTGTTGATGAGTTTTTTGATTTTGTTAAATACTTCAACATAATCACCTCTTCAATTATAAAATACTGCGATATGTGCTAATTCTACATATTTTCATAAAGAACCTTTTTGATGTAATAAAATTAAGGTTTTTGTAAGGAAGGAGCGATACGTTACCAAAGAAATGTAGAAATTTCTATAACAGTTTCCTTCATTTCTTTGTCTACCTTGAGTGCTACCCTATGCCCATCAACTTAAGAATTCGGAATTACCCCAGAACGAAATTTTAGCTTGATGGATGTGTGGCGATACCCCTACACACTTTACACATTTTACAAATCCCCTTACTTTCCGCACATCCTCTTTTTTTCTCCTCTTGTTTTACAACTTGAACTTCACTTATTTTTTTCATGTTCCTTTCCTCCTCAATATAAAAAGCCAGTCGTATCCCTTTAAAGGAAATACAACTGGCTCTTGTTTATGGACATAAATGCGATAAACTAGACAGTTATTATGGAGTTGTTTCCTCGTACTCACCTTGAGGCTGTTCATCATTTAAATAACTTACATATTGGCGATGCAAATCTTTTACCGCACTAACGATAGCATTTTGCGCTTTTCCTTGATAATGATCCGTAATATCTTGAACGATTTCTTCAATACCATCTCGCAAACTATGTCCTCTCAAAATTTGAGCGACGAAGTCTCTACCGTGCTCTGTCGCAAGTGTACATGACGCTTCAATAATGACATGGTATTTATGATCTGCCTCAATTGTAATTGTTAATGTTTCATACATACTGCGAACAGCCATCCCTTTCGGAAGTCTCGAATGTCCCGCCATAAAAAAAGTCCCTTTACGCATATTTCATCCTCCGTTACTATGTTTTTTATCCCGAATTAACGGGCAGTAAGACTCCCACCTCAAAATTCGGCGAATGCGAGGGAGTTAGGTGGGAGATCCACTGCCCGTAAAAGCCTGATTGGTGAGGGCTGATAATCAGAGGGGGATAGACAAAACCCCCTCTGATTATTAGTTTCACTTTATCGCTTATACTTGATCTACGTATACTGTCTTTATTCTCGTATAAAATTCCTTAGCCGCTTTTCCTTGTTCACGCGGTCCAGCACTAGAGTTTTTCATTCCGCCAAACGGAACTTGTGGTTCTGCTCCTGCCGTTTCTGAATTCACATGAACCATTCCAACTTCCATATCATCAATAAACCTTTGCGACAAACTTAAATTATTTGTACAAATCGATGCGCTTAGCCCATATTCTGTATCATTCGCTAAAGAAACGGCTTCCTCATAACTTTTCACTTTAAATAAACATATAACAGGCCCGAAAATCTCTTCTTTCGCAATGCGTGCATCTTGATCTACATTTTCAAAAATAGTCGGTAAAACATAACACCCTCGCTGCAATTCTGCTTCTTTCGGCACGCTACCTCCATAAAGTAAAGAAGCCTCGTGTTTCCCTACTTCAATCATCGATAAAACAGATTGCTGCTGTCCCTTGGAAACACATGGGCCCATAAATGTATCAGGTTCTAACGGATTCCCAACTGTAAGAGCCTCAGTGCTCCGCAAAAGTTGATCGCGAAACGCTTCATAAATTTCCTCTTCCACTATCACTCTACTTGTTGCTGTACACTTTTGCCCTGTTGACATAAATGCACCCTTTATCGCAATATTTACCGCCTTTTCAATATGAGCATCTTTTAATACAACTAACGGATTTTTCCCGCCCATTTCTAGCTGTACTTTTTTCCGAGTTTCAACGGCTGCTTTTTGAATGATGTTTCCAACGTGATTAGAACCAGTAAAGGATACCGCTTGTATATCCGGATTTCCCGTTAATTCTGCTCCAACTTCAGAACCTTTGCCGAATACACAATTTATAACGCCTGCTGGAATACCTGCCTCATGAAATGCATTTACAAGGTGGTACACTGATTTTGGCGTAACTTCAGCCGGCTTAATGACAATCGTATTTCCGTAAATAAGTGCCGGCGCCATTTTCCACGCTGGAATCGCAATCGGAAAGTTCCACGGCGTAATTAATCCAACTGGCCCTACTGCCACCCGTTTACTGTAAAGCATTGTACTTTCATTAGCAGACGGAATGAGCTCTCCTATCGGCTGATTTGCTTCCCCTGCATAATATTCAAGAATGCTAATAGCACGCTTCGTCTCTCCTATTCCTTCCGCAATCGTCTTTCCTTCTTCGTTCGTTACATCTTGCCCAATTTCATTTACCTTTTCTTTCAAAATAGCTGCCGCTTTCCATAAATAGCTTGCTCTTTCTTGAAACGATAACCGTTGCCATTTTTGGAAAGCTTCTTTCGCTGATGCGATGGCTACTCGTGTATCTTCTACTGAACTGAACGGGAATTCACCTAGTACTTCCCCGTTATGCGGATTATAATTTTTAACGTATGCATTCGTGGAAGGTTCTTTCCACTCACCGTTTATATAATTGAAAAACCTCATTCCCCTGCCCCCACCATTTTTTTATTTTGATAGTTTCGCAATAGCAGCTTCAATAATAGTAAGCCCTTCTTCAAGTTGTTCATTTGTTATAACAAGAGGCGGTAAGAAGCGAAGTACATTGCTATAAATACCAGCACTTATTGTAATGACCCCTTTACTATGCGTTTCCTTCATAATCGCTTTAACCTCTTCCGTTGCTGGCTCTTTCGTTTCTTTATCCTTCACAAGCTCAATTGCTGTCATAGCGCCAATACCTCTAACATCACCAACTAATTCATATTTATCTTTCCAACTATTAAATACTTCCATCATACGCTCACCAATTTCTATCGCACGCTTTACTAAATGCTCTTCTTCGATTACATCTAAAACAGCTAATGCAGCAGCGCAAGCGACTGGACTTCCTGAAAAAGTACCACCTAATTGACCTGGGCCAGATGCATCCATCAATTCAGCTCTTCCTGTTATTGCGCTCAGCGGCATGCCGGCAGCGATTGATTTGGAAAATGTCATTAAATCAGGAGCTACACCGAAATGATCCATTGCAAATAAGCTACCCGTACGAGCGAAACCTGTTTGAATTTCATCCGCAATCATAACAATTCCATATTTATCGCAAATATTTCGTACGCCTCGCATGAACGTAGTCGTCGGAACGATAAATCCACCTTCCCCTTGAAGCGGTTCCAAAATAATCGCAGCAATATTATCACTTGCTACTTCCTCTAACATAAAACGCTCAAAGTACGCTAAAATTTGCGCGTCTACTTCTTCTTGCGTCAGTCCTTCGTCAGCACGGTAATAATACGGATATGGCAATTTGTATACTTCTGGTGCGAACGGTCCAAATCCATGCTTGTACGGTTTCACCTTACTTGTCAGTGACATCGTCATAAGTGTACGCCCATGATAAGCGCGCTCAAACGAAACGATAGCACTTCTTCTAGTTGCTTTTCTAGCAATCTTCACCGCATTTTCTACTGCTTCAGCTCCGCTATTAGCGAACATCGTTTTTTTCTTAAAATCTCCTGGCGTTAATTCATTCAGTCTTTCAGCTAATGCAATATAACTTTCATACGGCGCTACGTGAAAACAACTATGAATAGAAGATTCTACTTGATCTTGAATTGCCTTTACTACTTTCGGATGACAATGCCCAACGTTTTGCATACCAATCCCGCCCGCAAAGTCGATTAGTTCATTGCCATCTACATCTGTAATAATCGCGCCTTTTGCTGATTGCACATACAACTCTGTAATATTGTAAGGCCCTTCTGGCACTGCATTTTTTCTTCTTTCATGTAATATGCTAGATTTTGTAGTTGTAATATCTTTCTTCTCTTTCAACATGGAACATACCCCTTTTCTTATTCTTTCTCTAAGCTAATTTCCGAATCTTGTATAATCGTAAAATCATTTAATTTTTGCTTATCTAACTTTCTAACTCTTAGAAAATAACTTATTATTACTACAATTGTAGCTAGTAATGTCATGTAAAATTGCATACGCATATCTTCTATAAACGCTTGTGAAGCAAATATCGTAATAATCATCAAAAGCGTTGCATATGTGAGATAAGGGAATAACCACATTTTCACTTTTAGCTTTCCAGCTCCTTCTCTTTCCCTTTCTCGTCTTAACCGAATATGTGAAACTGCAACGAACATATACATAAGCATCGTTACACCACCTGAACTATTTGCTAAAAACGCAAACAGTTTATCAGGAGATATAAATTTCAACATCGCGCAAATAAATGCAAATACGATACTTGCAAATATCGCTACAACCGGTGTCCCTCTACCATTTAACCGTGAGAAACTAGCCGGAGCATCACCTTTTTTAGCAAGTGAAAATAACATACGTGAACTCGTATATATACCTGAGTTCATAACGGAAAGTAACGATAGAAATACAACACCATTCATAATTTCTGCGGCTGCAGGTATTCCTGCCATATTGAATAAACTTGCATACGGAAGTTTTAATAACTCCTTATCCGTCCACGGAATAAACATAACTAAAATCGTTACCGACCCGACAAAGAAAAGCATAAGGCGCCATACTACACTATTAATAGCTCGTATAACATTTTTCTCTGGATTCTCAGATTCCCCGGCTGCAATAGCGGCCACTTCACTCCCTGATAACGAGAAAGAAATAAACACTACGCTCAGTAATACAGGGACAATTCCATTTGGAAAGAAGCCTCCATTTTCCGTAATAATAGCAAGACTCGGTCTCTCTACTCCTGGAACAAGTCCAAAAAACATCGAAACTCCTAAAATTAAAAACGCAACAATCGCCACAACTTTAATAAACGCTAACCAATATTCAAACTCCCCGTACAATTTTACTGAATATACATTCGTCATTGTCATTAAAAGAATCATACATAAACTCGCCATCCATGCTGGAACCGAAGGAAACCAATTGTTAATCATCACACCTAAAAGTACCGCTTCAATTGCGATAATAATGACCCAATTAAACCAATATAACCAACCGATTGTATACCCTGCCCACGGTCCAATTGCTTTATTCGCATAAGTCGCGAAAGAACCGCTATCAGGATTTTCCGCTGCCATCTCTCCTAACATCCGCATCACGAGTACTACCATTAAAGCGCCGATAATATAGGAAAAAATCGCTGCTGGCCCCGACGCTTGAATAATCGTTCCACTTCCTACAAACAAACCTCCACCGATAACCCCGCCGATCGAAATCATTGTTATATGCCTAGTTTTTAAATCCTTTTGTAACTCCTTTTTCGCTTTAGCCAAACAATTCACCAGCCCCTCCATTAGCGTGGACACGCACTATATTCCATTACCCCTTGGACTTGATAGTGCTTTCTTTAAATCTCCTCCTGCTTTAAAAAAAATAAAAAGAGCCAGAAAAACAATGTACACATTTACATTGGATTTTACTGTCTCTATCCTTATGGCTCGTCCTCCTGCTAAGGAAGCTCAAGTGGAAAGAAGCTCCGCTATTAAATTGAACAAAAGTAACTTCGGGCTTACAGAGAGGCTAATCACTGTCATCCGATAATAAGTTAATCATAATACAAATAAACTGAATATTCAATGTTCAGTTTCGATAAATTTCCTTAATAAAAAAAGAAAATTACCCGCGGCCGAAACATATACTGTTCAAAAGCGAAAAAGGAAGTGGTCTCATGTACTACGGAACAAAAGGCTGGTACGTAGCTGAATTAAAAAAATTAGGTGTTCGTTATCATGAAGGACGAAAACTAGAAAGTTACCGCGGACACGTCTTACGCACTTTATTAACCGAACAGCAAGAGAAAATAAAAGAAAAGTAATTTACTAGTAAAATGATATTGACCGATTCTCTTAATATATCAACGATTTTTCAAATATATCGATCACAACTCGGAATATATCGACTTATCGACAAATCCCATCAAACTCACCCTCTATGCTGCCAACCAATTACACATTATACTCAGATAATGCAAACCAAAAAAGGTCACCCAATCATTAAATTTAGATAATAATTTATAGGATAGTTAGTCTATTAGGAGGGCTGATTATCCTTTTTTATTTACATAATGAGGTGAACCGAGATATCAATGGCTATCGTCAATATTCGGAAGCTGATATTTCTTGGATCAATTTCTTAATCCGTTTAAGAGTAACAGGAATGTCAGTCACAGACATGAAACTTTTTTCTGATTTACGAAGTCAAGGTGAACCGAGATAAGTGCTAGACGAGAATTGTTAGAAATACATCAAAACAAAATCCTTAAAGAAATTAAAGAGTTGAAGGATAACCTGGTGAAAATTGAAGAAAAGATTGATTACTATAAGAGGATGGAGGAACATAGGGAATAACCATTTTACATTATCATTTATGTCAAAAGTTTAGGGAAGTATCTACTGAAAGAACGCTATTCCTTCGGAAGAATGGCGTTTTTTTGTTTTAGGGGTATTAATTTTTTCTTAACTTGATGGGCATGTGGCGAGACCCCACATCCATCAACTTA
>NZ_AYMH01000038.1:0-27849 GCF_000633475.1 Bacillus sp. H1a
CACAAAGGATTATTTTGTTAAGTCTTGCTCCATCCATTTTTTTATACGTCTTTCCGCTAGACACATTTGTCCAGAAAACCCTATATTATTGAACATGGTTATCGACTATCAACTTACAATTTTTCACTTTCAGTGATGCAACCCCTATAATGGAAATATACTTTTTTCAAAGGAGGAATCTAATGTATATATCAAACAGAATTGGCTTATTTAGTTGGATTACAACTTGTCTATACTTTTTAATTGAACCTTTCTTTATTTTCACTTCTACAGCACCTTACAACTATTTGCATCATGCAATGAGTGATCTAGGAGTAACAACCTGTGGAGAATTCACCTACGAACTAGCTCCTTATGAAATATGCTCCCCTAATCATTTTTGGATGAATTTACTTTTTATTATTAATGGATTAACATTTTGTATTGGAGTACTATATATTTCACAACATCTAGAAAAAACAAGAATTAATAAAATAGCAACATTTTTTATACTTATACTGGGAGTCTCCAATATAGTTTCAGGATTAATTCCTGCAGATGTAAACCTAATTGGGCATTCTATTCTAGTTTGGATAGGTATGCTTACTGTATTTCCAGGACTATTTATTTTTGCTAGGAATCTTAAAAAAGCTAGAAAATGGACATATTTCTGTTTACTAAGCTTAATAGTAATAACAATCCTTATCTCACTTGTTTTTCTTTTTCCCTTACCTTCAGGTCTACTACAAAGACTTTTTTATTTGGTTCTTTTCGTTTGGGGAACTGTATCAACCTACAAATTAATAAAATAAAGAATTTCTGTTCAAAACATAAAATTGTGTCTAAACGTGCAATTTTATGTTTTCGATATGGTGACACATATCTTCTTGTCCGATAGTTGGCTCATCTCTCATCCCTCCTCATAATATTTAATCTGCTGCACATGCTAGAACTGCATCATGATCTTTCAACTAGCAACATATTTTTACCACTCTCTAAGGCCGAGCAGTTAGCTTCTGCTAGCTGCTCTTTTATTTCGTTCCCATTCTTGTTTCTTGAAGAATTCTTTAACTGCGTTTTCCCAATAAGTACACATATCCATTCCCCTTTTCTACAAAATGAAATTTTTATTACATTTTTTAACTTAAATATCCTTCTCATCAATGTATGAAGAAGAATATTACTTCTTCTTTAAGCATCTTTATGAACAAAATTTATAACCTTTACTCCACTTGGATCTATATTAAAAGTAATAGTTTCAATGCCATTCGGAGGGTTATGAGCCCCTATATAAGTTTTATATTGAACTGTAACAATAAAATTAAAGTTTTCTTTTGGGAACCGTTCAATTTTTATAATTTTTGTGTCCGTTAAACTATACTGATAATCTGGTCCAAGCTTCCTTCTGATAACTTGACTTGCATATGGTGCTAATAAAGTATTATAAGAATCATAAAACTCTTGATCATTAATATTAACCGCTTTGGTATCTAACGGATTTAAAAATGAAACTGCCATTATAATTCCAAAAAACAAACTAATCACTTTACTTTTCAACATATACTCATCCTTTATTAATTTAGATATCCGTTAACCTCCCCAGCATAAGAGATGACTATTTTTCACCCTTATTTAACTTCTTTTTATTCAAATAACTATTTTATTAAAAATCTTTAATGAGCTAATCCTTACAGTTTTGTAAGACTAATGTCACTAAAATCAATTTTTTCACTATAAACTCTTTACTATAATTCCCCTTATACACAAACAAGAATTGTTAAGAAATAACTAAGAATTAATTAAGAAACTGTTAAGCCTCAGTTAAAAAAATTTTCACATAATAAAGTTATAGACACACAATAAGGAGCGATTTAAAAATGTCTTTTTCTCAATTAAATATTGATGCTTTTCGAGCTATCAATGACTTAGGGAAGCAATATTCATCCCTAAACTCAACTATGGTATTTTTGGCGGAATATATGGTGTATTTTTTAGGTTTAATTATTATGGTTTATTGGTTTACTCAATCTAGAAAAAACAAAATGATGATTATTCAAGCAATGGTTGCTTTCGTAACTGCTGAAATAATTGGAAAATTAGTAAGGCATTTGCATTTGAATTATCAACCATTTGCAGTATTACCTAATGTTAATAAACTTGTCGATCATGCAGTAGATAATTCATTTCCTAGCGACCATACGATTCTATTTTTTTCAATTTGTTTTTCATTTTGGCTTGTTCGTAAAAAGACTGGGTGGTTATGGCTTGTACTTGCATTTTGTGTAGCTATTTCTCGTATCTGGGTAGGAGTTCATTATCCTTTCGATGTCGTAACAGGGGCTCTAATAGGAATTATTTCAGCACTATTTTCGTATTGGTTAACACCGAAAATTACATTTATCAAACACTTACTTAATCTTTATGAAAAAATAGAGCAAAATGTAATACCATCCAAAAACAAATCGAACAACTTTTGATTATGGAACACACTAAAAAGATTACATATATTATTGAGTATTCTTTTTCAATATTGTCTAGGTCATTGAGCGCTTTAAAAAGCGCTCTTTATTATTAAATAACGATTTTATTTGACTTTAGTTCTTACATAAGACCGACTAGACACTAACATTTTTATGTAGTACAATTCCTATCAGAAAAATGTTAGGAGATTTATTTATGACTTTTGAAGATAATCGTAAATTAGGAATTCAACAAGGATGTATAGTAATAACAGATCAATCACAATATCTTGTTGTTAAAAAGAATGAAAATTATTCTTTATTAAACATCGCAACTGCGGAATGCATAAACTTTGAAGTTTCACTTGAACATCTTGAAGAAATGGCCCAAGTAGATTTAAAAGAAAAAATTCAAGATATCATTCCACCAGAGAATATTAAAATCGTAGCTCAAAACAGAATATAAGATGTTTTTTCTAAGAGCACTTGCGATGGTGCTCTTTTCTCATGAACAGTTTCAAATAACGCTTTTGTTTAATTTTCTATGCTGAGTTCAATTTTTCTTGTGAACGAATGTCTCCATCCGTTCTTTATAAATTCATCATATGTTGCTTCCCAATCCGTTTCTGTTTCAGCAATAATATATGATTCGATTCTACAAGAATCCGCCAGTCTCACTAATACATGTAGATTTGTATCCATTTCTACCGTCCCTTTCTGTACAAAATTCAAATTTGATACTACTTTATTCCCGTTGATCCAAAACCACCTATGCCGCGCTCACTATCCGATAGCTCGTCCACTTCCACAAAGTTTGCTGTTTCCACTGGCGCTATGACGCCTTGTGCAATGCGTGTTCCTCGCTGAATAACATCTGCTGCTTCTGATCTAAGCACAGAAGGTTTTGCAGTATTATCCACGATGACTCCAACCTCTCCCCTAAAACCACTGTCAACCGTTCCAAGGATTACACGTAACTTTTTATCACACGTCATACCGCTACGCGGTCTCACTTGTAGTTCGTATCCTGGTGGAATCTCAAAAGCTAATCCAGTTGGCACGACCTTAGTTTCGCCCGGCCATATAAGTGTCTTCTCCGCTGCTACAAGATCAAAACCACTATCACCTGGCTTTGCATATCGTGGTAATTCCACTGATTCATTCAATCGCTTAATCTTCACTCGTAAATTCATTCATACCCGCTCCCTATAAATAACTCTTCAATTCTTCTTTCCGATTCTTCAGCTCTCCCAAAGTTTTCTTCGTCTTCTGCCTTTCGCCATCCATCATGACTAGGTGGTATTCCAGATTACGAATATCACTTTCTATAGCTTTGAGTTCACTTTGCACCTGCACCGCAGTTTCTTTTTTCATTACTCTTCATCTCCTTTCAATAATTGCCTTAGCTCCCCGCATGCCCCTTCGTATAGCTCCCTGTCACCTGGCAATTTAAAGAAATGCCTATCAATCAATTGTTCTATTAACCTATCTTTCTCGCTCATGTTACCTCCTAGCTGATTTGTTTCTTCTTATACTTACGTGGTAGCTTCGAAGACGAGAAGGAAGATGCATAACTAGAGTTACTATTTAATGATGTCCAAAGGGCTTATGAGGAGCTTGATGGACGTCAACAAGGGCGTTTTGCGAAGCAAGTTTCATTGTACGTGAAAATGTTGCAAAACAACAAAGACATACTGTGATTTGATTTCATCATAAAAGAAACCATTTTCACTTGCTAGAGGTCAAGTTTTAAAAAAATTAACCAGTGAGGGCTCCGGCTCTCTTTTTTTATTTGCCGTCGACATAATATGACAATATACGAATTAACAGTTTGCTATTATTATCTAGAAATCTTACATTTATCTACAAATTATTATTGTTTTTTTAATTTTTTAAATGTAAAATATTTCAATGTAAATACATACCATTTAGGGAGATGGAGAAAATTATGAAAAAATTATTAGCTTCAGCAACAGCGGTAACATTATTAACAGTGGGGTACAGTTCTGCTGCATTTGCAGCCAAGAGTCCTAATGATACAAAAAACTGTGAACATTTTAAAAGCCAACAAGACGCTCAAGCATTCTGGGATCAAAACGGATATGGTGTTGGAAATGATCCACATCGTTTAGACAATGATAAAGATGGCATTCCATGTGAAGATTATAAATATCCAAAGAACACAAATACTACAACCGAAAGTAAAGAAACTACTAAACCTCAAGAACAAACTAAACAAGAAAATACTAAGCAGGAAAACACTAAACAAGAGAATTCAAAACAAAACAACCAAACAACAAATACTAAGCCTCAAACAACTGTAAAAGAAACAAAGAAAAATACTAATACAGTTGTGAAAAAAGAAACTAAAAAACAAGGTGAAAAATTACCTAATACAGCATCAAACGGTGTTACAATGATGTTAGCAAGCTTAGGCTTAGCATTAGCTGGATCTGTATTAATGTTCCGTCGCAAAAAGACAAACGCATAAAATAGTTCCTTAAAACGGCAGGAGAAATCCTGTCGTTTTCAAATGGAGTGATAAAAATGAATAAAAAACAATGGATAGGCTTATTTTTAATTGTTATTGGACTTACTATCTTTTCCTATTATTTTCTAGAATGGTATGGTGCTAGACAATCAGCAGAATCGCTAACGACTAACGAGGCAAAACACTATGAGACCTCCACACCTTCTAAAGAAAATGAAACAACAAACATCAATCAAACAGAGACAGAAACAGAAACAAAGACTGAGACTTCATTACAACCTGAAGAACCTGTACAAATTCCCGCATCAAAGGTAAACCATCAATTAGGAGATAAAGTGGCATATTTAATTATCCCTAAAATACAAAAGAAATACTCTGTATATTGGGGAGCTGACGATAAAGTACTGAAAAAAGGTGTAGGTATGTTTGTTAGTGACTTAACTACTACACCATCTGGAAATGGTCATACAGTACTAAGTGGACATAGAGATACTGTTTTTACCGAGCTTGGTCAACTAAAGGAAAACGACCAACTTATCGTGGAATATGAAAATAAAACATATACATATAGAATTAACAAGCATTGGATAACGGATTCAGAAGATCGAACAGTTATTGTAGACAAAAGTGAGCCAACATTAACATTAACAACTTGTTATCCTTTTGACTATATAGGAGACGCTCCAGATCGATACATAATTGAATCATCTCTACTCTCCACTCGTTGAAGATGGGAGCTTCGGCTCTCTTTTTTTATTTGTATTCGACAAAATATGACAAGACAGTTGTAACTGGATTTGTTATGATTTCTATAAATCTTACAACTTGAATGTACGGAGGAAAGAAAAAATGAAACGAAAATTACTTACAGCATTAACTTGTAGCGCATTACTTATGGGGATGGCTGCTTGTAGTTCGAATGAAAAAACCGCAAGTGAATCGAAACCGAAACAAGAAGCGAAAAAGCCTGAACCAATTACTACAACATCACTTATTAATGAGTTTAAGAAAGCTGGGCTAGAAGCTGAAAATGCTACGGATCTACCACAAAAAGAATTTGGAAACATGCGTAAAGATGGGAAACGTATCTTAGTTCCCGCACTTGGTCAGGATAATGGTGGCCGTTTATTTGAATTTAGTAAGAAAGAAGATTTAGAAAAAGCTAAGAAGTACTATGATGATTTGAGTAACTCAAATCCAATACTTTTCTCACATACATACGCTAAAGGGAATTTCCTTTTACAAATGAATGGTGATATGAAAGATGAAGAGTTTAATAAATATAAAGAGGTTATGGATAAGGTAGTGAAGTAAATAAAGTCGTTTAAAACATAATAAAGTTGTTTTAAACGACTTTATTATGTTATTCAACAATTGGGTCAGATTGTGAAATAAGAAAGGACTGTTGAGGATCATTCTTGAATTTGTAAGTTATTCCTTTATAGGGAAAATCGGAGTTAAGATTACAAGGTAGAATCATGAAAGGGGTATTCTTGTATGTTACCAATGGATAAACCTGGACAAATTGTTATTATGAACGGCACTCCTAGATCTGGGAAATCCAGCATCGCCACTGTAATCCAGAGTACGTTTAAAGGTGTGTGGATGAACTTAGGAGTAGATCGGTTCATGCAAATGACCCCAGAACGCTATCAGCCAGGTATTGGGTTACGTCCTGGTGGCGAGCGACCCGATATTGAGCCCTTGGTTATACTTATATATAAAGCCATGTATGAGTCTATTGCTGCACACAGTCGTTTAGGGATAAACGTCGTAGTTGATGTCGGTCATCATGACAATTATTCCGTCCCACGGGGAATTCTGCCCGAATGTGCACGGATACTAAAGGGACTGCCAGTTATGTTTGTAGGGGTACATTGTCCAATTGAAATTATTATGAAACGACGGATAGAAACATGGAAAGTTGGTTACTCAGAAGATGGTTCGATCCCATTACCAGTAAAACTATGGCAAGAGTCCGTCCATGAGCCCGGTATTTATGACTTAGAAATCGATACTTCAGTACTAAACCCTGAAGAGTGTGCTAATTTAATTCGCTTGAGGCTCGAAAATGGTCCAACCCCGACAGCATTTCAATTAATTGAACACATGGGAACTGGCTAATGCTTTGTTATGGCACGGATTACAGTATAAACCGCGGTTTTTCTATGAATCAGGTGATTATTTCACTCTGATATTGTAGATCAATCTTCCATTAAAGGGCGCTATTGTTGAATAAACCTTAGATTTTTAAACGACTTTATTGTTATATTTTTGAGTACAGTGAAGTATCTTATATCAAAATTAAACAACTATATTTTAACCCCGTCTTAAATTTAGAACGGGATTATGCTTGTTTTTGGTGTAAAAATATAATAGCTTTATTGTCTATTTTTCTTAAGTTGATGGGTATGCATGATGCCCCCTCATGCCTCCTTACAGGGAGAATGATACGGCATTTTTTATTTACCTAATTACCGAGCTCTCACATGTTTTAACTAGTTACCTATTCCCTAATCACGGAGTATGTTTATTTCTCTAAATCACTGTCCATAATAATAAATAAAGACAAACCCTTTACCCTTAAGATACAAGCTCTTTCTCAAGAGTATCAAACTCGGTGATTAGGGTAGAGTGGTATAGAGTTTTTCTGTTCATATTACAAGTAAGGTTTGATTTTAAAACAAGCTTTATTTAAAACTAAACACAAAAAAATATGTACTATTGTCTATCTTTAGACAGTATCTTTGATAAACAATAATCTTTTTATGCAATATTGCATAAAAAAACACCTGTTACTCTTGCTATAATTTCAAGAGTAAACTGTTGCATCCAACATTTTATAATCTTCTATATTCATTAATATAGAAACCCTAATTACAGGCAAAAAGGGAAGAATATTGGTGGTTCTTCCCTTTTTGCTTATTTTTTTAACAGTCTAATGTTTTATTCTATAGTCTAAAATATTTTTATTAATGAAACCTATTAAAATTCAAAAATACATAACTTTAGTTAGCAAACGAGAATTAAATACCTCATTATTGTCTCTGTTATATTTAAAAGTTTCTGCTCTAATACAATAAGAAAAGCAAATAGAACTTGTAGGAATCACTACAAGTTCATTTTCAAATAATGTATAAAAGGTGAATTAAACTATCTCATTACTCGTAACGGGGAAACCATTTTACATATGGCTTGATTTCATTATATAACAAATATTAATATATAGAGGCTTAATATTTGAAAATTATGTTAATTCATAAATGAAAGTCCGTCTTTCTTCCCTAAAAATCCCACTATTTATTTCGTATAAACTACTTTAAATTAACATCTATATCATAATAAATTATCAGAAATATAGATATATGTAAATACAGAAGAATGTAAGTGGTTAGTTTTAAAGGACTTAGAAGTTCTCAAATACACTTATCAGAATTGAATTATAGTACTTTAAACAAACGAAAAAGAATTCCACTAGGAATAGCAATTAAAAAAGCACTCATTCGAGTGCTTTTTTATTGAACAGTAATACTTTAATACTCTATAATTAACTTTGGGGAAGGTAATGTGAGAGTATTAGACTTAGTCTTAGCATTATCTTTTATTTGATAAACCATGAAATTGAATAATTTTGTGGTTTATTTTTTATAAATCCACAAGTTTTAAACTATTTTTCATAAACGTAATCATGAAATTAACATCGGATTACAGTTCCAGAATAGAGAGTCAGGAAATGGTCACCAATATCAATTATAGTTGTTGCTTGTATATAACCTTTAAAACCATTTGATGAATAATAAATTTCTTTTGGAATACTATCTTTAACCTGATAACTTGTTTTTGAGTACTTCACATAATGGCTTGTGATTACTTTTGATTCAGGGACAATATTAGCTCTTTGTTCAAAAGTATTTGCGATAGTAGAAGATGAATTAAATTCAACATTTTTCTGAGAAATACGATCCAAACTTTCAGCTTTTACACCTTCCGTTTGAGAAAAGGCACCTAAACTACCTACTCCTATTAATGTAGCAAGTGTAAACTTTGAAACCCCTGTGAATTTCCCCATTTTATAAGCCTCCTTTAAATTTTTTATAAGATAGATCCTTACACTTCACAGTCTATATCTAACAAATAGACTGTGTACATACATATCATTAGACAAAATTCTACACTATGCTCTATTTTTTTTAGATTATGTATAATAATCCGTTGTTCAAAAAGTTGTCACAAATAAAAAGTGATAATGATAACAAAGAAATGAATAGTATATGCGTTGCTTGTATTATTATTAATTATCTTAATATTCTTTAATAATTAGATAAAATCTATATGGGGTACCGCCACACCACCATCAACTTAATATATTTTGAAGTATCCCCAAAACGATAAAAATGAACTTCTTTCGATAAATGACACAAATTTTTCGTTTTGGGGGCATTATAAAATTTAAATTTGATAGCAATGTGGCGGTACCCCTGATTACTTCATGAAGTTATAAAATTAGGACCGTACATATTAGACATATCTAAAATGTACGGTCCTTTTGCAATTTGAATTTCTTTTTAAGCTTCTTATATTTTCTATATGAACGTCTAACAATGTTTAACATGAAATACGGTATTTTAACAGGGAAAGGCAATTTATAAATGAAAGGCAAGTAAAATGTAAAATATGCCTTTTCTAGGTCTCTCCACTTACTATCTTCTTTTGTTTTTAAGAAATCAGATACATCGACTACATATCCCCTTCCGTTTTCCATCATCACATTTTTCCCGTGAACATCACAAGGAGTTAATCCTTGTTCCCTTGCATACTCTAAAGCTTCAGTGATATCAAGGATTACCTGCTTAGGAATTTTAATCCCCTTATGAATAGCATCATATAAGGTAATTTCTTTTAAACGTTTCAATACTATGAAATTTTCTCCTTTATATATAAGCTTCGAATAAGAAGGATGATTTCCGATTCTTCGGTATACTTCCGACTCTTTTTCAATTCCTTCTCCTTCTCGCGCATAAACTTTCACTACCCAATCTTTGTATTCTTTGTGCATAAATACTGCGGCATAATTACCTGTCCCTAAACACTTCCAAAGTCTAGGAATATCTTTAACTACTACAGGCTCGAATTCATCCTCACTTCTTATGCTTACCTCTTTTAATAACTCGTCCTTTATCAATCCCACAAAACTATTTATACTCATCATTTCCACTCCGGTTTTGCTAAAAGGGGTCCCACCCACATTTTAACGAATGTTGGTGCTACCTCAATTACTATCTTAACAAATTAAAATTTTGTCTCTCTATTCTTTTATTCTTTCCTCATACTGTTTAGCGAGCTTATAAAAAGAAGAACGCTTGATGCCATACTTTTTCATGGCTCCTACTGCTGTAATTGAACCAGATTTCCATTCCTTGTAAGCATCCGTAAATTCTTCTGTTATTTCGACAGGCGGACGTCCTAAACGTCTACCTTGTTTTCTGGCAAGAGCAATTCCTTCAGCTTGACGTTGTTTAATATCAATGTGCTCTTTTTCTGCAAAGGCAGATAATATTGTCAGTGTTGCTTTTTGAATTGCACTCTGAATAACATCATTTGTACTTTCTCCAGTGTAATTGACGTTAATGTATGGTTCCTTTATAAATTGTAAATTTACTTTATGTTTTTCGTAATATCTAAATTCTTCTAATGTATCATTCATATTTCTTCCAAGTCTTGTCAAGGAGTCAAACACAATGGTATCTCCTGTACGAACAAGACACTTTAGCATTTGGTAATTCTTTCACCCTATATTTTTCCAGATTATTTATCAATAAATATATCACGATCTTCTATTCCTAAATCCTTCATATTCTGAATTTGTCGTTCTTCGTTTTGATCTTTACTTGAAACTCGTACATAGCCAAATTTTTTATGTTTCATATGCTACACCTCATTGATAATGATAACAATTATATCTGTAAAGATATATAAAATAAACGGATATTTATAGACGTGGTTTTTTATAGTTTCCTATGTATCTGTAAAGGTATACTTTTACAGATGGATGTAAAAAGACAATAAAGCTATTTAATTTTAAAACCTAAAACAAGCATAACCCCGTTCTAAATTTAGGACGGGGTTAAAATATAGTTGTTTAATTTTCGATATAAGATACTTCACTGTACTCAAAAATATAACAATAAAGTCGTTTAAAAATCTAAGGTTTATTCAACAATAGAGCCCTTTAGTTGAGGAGGGGGTGGTTATAAGGACTAACTACTTAGCCGTCGTCCCATGAACTCTTTTTATTGTTTCATCCTTTTCATTTTCATTCAAATATTCGAAAAAACCTAAGCGATTCCCCCATGGGTCTGTAAAGCTTCCCCATTTTACGGGAACCTCTTCTCTTGAATATATTTCAAAAGGCTCAATATTTAATTCCTTTATCATTCTATCCCTTTCAGCCTCTATATCCATCACACCCATGCGTATAGGACCGCTACCTTCTGTTGGCGTTCCCTCGGCTACCTGTAACCAACTCCCGGGTACGAGTTCAAACTCAATAAATCCTTCATGAGGTACAAAATCAGGCTCTTTATTCAGTAGTGACTTGTACCATTCCTTTCCCTTTTCAAAGTCTGAAACACGAACTTGCACAGTCGTTTCAATAATCACCATAACCCCTCCATTTTTTAAACATCGACCTTGATCTACTTCAACACAATTGTATACATTCCTTCTTTCTGATATTCAACAAAATGGTCCGGTTGTTGAATATCATGACCGGTGTTTTTTAAACAACTTTATTATCACTGTACACTACGAGACGATTGAACAGGCATAAACTTACATAAAGTGGAAATGATATCAGAGGACGTAGAAATTATTTAATTACAGAGGAGAGCTGAAGATGACTAATAATAAATCAAATGATTCAAAAGAAGAATTAGCAATCCCAAAAACTCCAGACACGGATGAATTGATTAATATAGAAAATGCTAGAGAAGGTGTTCAAGTTACAATTCCCGCCTATGACAACATGCGAGAAGGAGATGAAATTCAAATTTACTGGGGCGATGAATGGAATATAGAAGAAGGAGAAGAGAACGAAAGGGAAAAGAAAAATCAAGAATAAAATACCCTTGTTTATTTTTTATGCTATTACGTGTGATTAACCTGTCTTTCTCGTTTAAATTAACGCTTTTGCACAGTTTTGATTAACTAGCATCCATTCTGTTGCTTTTTATTTTACAAAGAAAAAAGCCCTGAATAGGGCTAAATGATTTTCTTCATACCGCATTGACGACATTCTCTTAAGAAGATGAAATCTTTAGCGGAACTTTTGAATGAGCTATTGCCGCAATTATCACAGCGACCACTAATTTTATTATCAAGACCTAAGATGAAAAAAGTTAGATAAATTAACGGACATTACATATTTTATATGACTAATATGTAATGTCCGTTCTTATTTAACTAGAGCACCCGTTACTTTAAGTACATTTATTCACAATTCTCTTCTTTTAAACAAATTTCGATGAATGCAAAAATATTCTTTGCCTTAATAGCACGCCTTCCCCAGTCATGGTAAAAGTATAAAACTTGTCCTGAAACCCCAACTTCAGATGGATCTGTATCAATGCAAAGGTAATCTCCGCCACCATTTTCCGCAATTGGAATCCACTTAGAATTCCAAAGAGCTGGTTTAAGCTCTTTTTCAATATCTGGCTCTAAATCATCATCAGGATCGAATTCTTCCTGTAAAAATTTCCAATTATCGATAATTTCAGAAGTAGGGGACAGAGTCAAATTCCTTACAAATGGATTCACCTCGGGTTCCCAAGTTTGTCCGTTATACACTCTGTAAAAGCTCTTCATTTCTTCAGGGAGTGTAACCCCCAGTGTATCCTCAATAAGTTGAAACTCTTCATCACTTGCACCTGGCTGAAGATTTAATGATTCTTTAAAGTTACCTTCAGAATTTGATCCTCTTTCGATAATACGTTGCCACAACCATTCAGCTTGATTTATCATGCTATTTATCCTCCTCTTACGTCTCAAACATAATACCTTCACTACAGGATTGTTTAGTAAATTTTAATCTTATTCAAAATCAAATTCTCATTTCTTCTTACACAAATAAATTTTACCATAAAGATCTATTGTTCTTGTTCAACTATCCTATGTTGTTGTAGTAATAAATGATAAGCTTGTTCGCTAGTCGAATAGGAAAGGAGAACACAGTTCTCTTTATACTTCATATTTGTTTATATACATCCCCATATGCCACCTTCAATTGTTCTCGAAGTTGCTTGTTTTCCTCTTCCACCCTCTTGATTCTTCGCTTCAACGATTCAATGATGGCATCTTTGTTACTGTCATTTATTTTCCGCTTAATTTGTTTCGAAGTTGTTGCTGGCGTAATGATTCCTGAATATTAAATACATATTGAACTATATTTTCAATATCTGTATAACTAATCTAATATGTATAAGAAAAGAGGATATATGCTCATATGTTGAACATAATATCCTCTTATTAGTTTAGTCTATTTAAGAAAATTTCTACCCTGTCTCTTTTTATTATAGATATTAAAAATGACTACAATATACCCAATGTGATTATAGGGGTAGCGTCTATAGTTTCTGTTTTATTGAATAAAGGATTAATTTTCAATCCAATCTTCTGCTAACATTCCATAAACAATGTGATCAACATAATGGTCATAGATTTTATTAAAAGTCAATATATTTCTTTAACCCTTTAATAATACTAAGTTTTTATTTAATGTCAGACATTATAAATGGGTAAATTAAAAAGGATAGAAGAGCAGAATAAAAGGTTCTGGTGCAAAAACGCCATCCTTTCCTATGATTCTACAGAAAGAATAGCGTATTTTTTCATTTTAGGGGGCATTTCTTTTTATTAGCTTGATAGCGATGTGGCGGCACCCCTCTATGGTTAAATGTTCTCTTATAATTTCAGTAAGTTTTAGTTCCGCTTCAAAGTAACTAGCCTTTTCTAGCTTTACACTACACTCATTTTCTATTTCATTCAAAAGCACTAACGCTTCTCTTGTATGCCCTTTCATATAATCAATAATCGCTTTGCTACGATTATAGCTGAAAGGTTCAATTAATTTTGATTGATTCTCAAATAAACTTTCACAATAATCTATATCGAAATCATTCTTAACTAATTGATCAATAATTCGTACATGTGTTATTAACTGTAAAGCATATTTATTTTCGTTATTAAGTGGGATTTCTTTAAAATATTGAATACTGTTAGAGGCTTGGACATAACCTTTTTTCATCAAATCTGAGTAAAATATAATATAAGCACATGTAACACGCTCTGGCGATGGAGAAACATTTCTAGCAATAGCTATATATTGCGGATTCCAATCTATTGGACTTTTATTTGAATACATTTCACTAACTAGTAGAGAATCAATAACAAGGTCATCTGCAATTTTCCCACCTTTCATAAGTTGCAATAGCATATGACCATCTGTTTCATTAATTGGGATTAGCGTTACGATAAAAATAATTAAGTTAATAACTACCATACCAGCTAAATAATCATTCTTGATGTAATAATTGAATATATAGCATATAACAGCTGTTAACAACGAAGCAAGTGGCCCACCCATGACGTAGTATTTATATTTTTCACGTGCGTGCTTAAGATTTTTTGGAATTGCAGATGCTACTCCCCCAAATGCAACCCACAAATGGTTCAAGGATAATTTAAATCTCGGCTCAATACGAAAGGGGCCAATAATTAAATAGACAAATTGAAAACGTGCATATAATGCACCTATCAGATGGCCCACTTCATGAATAAAAACTGTCAGAAAAACAAGAGTTAGATAGATAAAAATAGTAACCGCATAAGATGAAAATGAGGTGAAAAAAAGCCCGATTAAAGTCAAAACTAAGATACTACTTATTGCTAAAGGAGAACTTATTCTTTGCAATTTAACACCTCCATAATATAATTATTTCATTTCTAATAAACTTGGAATATCCATAGGTTGGTTACGATTTTTTACAGAATATTTCTGAACAAGATGTTGTACTTTTTTAGGATTATTTTGTAAATTTTTATTTTCAATTAATAGACCTAGAGCTGCAGAGACCTTTGCTGTAGAATAGGAAACTCCTGCATCATAGGCATAAGTACCATCATTAGCTGTCGTAAGGACCAATTCTTTTTCAAAATAGCCTTCATTTATCCATGCATCTTGGCCCATTTCTTCTAAATATCTAAAATCCCCACCTGGTGCATATAGATCGATAAAATTACTACCATAATTACTGAAAATCGATCTTTCATTATGGGGTCCTGTTGATCCAACAGCTATTACATTTGGTAAACTGGCAGGCATATCAAGTATTTTAGAATTTTTACTCAATGAGACATCCGAAGACTTACTTTCCAAAAGTGAAATCATGGCATTTTTATTCCTCACATCTACACCATCATTGCCAACAGAAGCAACTACCAGACTTCCTTGCTTATTCGCATAATTAATTGCTCTTTTATAGGCTTCATACTCTCCGATATCATTTTTACCATCACTGTATTCACCCTTTATTAGCATATACTCACCTAAACTTAGATTGATTACATCTGCACCATCTTTTGCAGCTTCAACAATCGCCTTTAAAATCCATTCAGTTTTCGCAGATTTTGTGCCAAAAACACGATACGCACGAACTCCAATTCCTGGGGCTGCTCCTTTTACTAGACCATTTGCAGTTATTTGCCCGGCAACAGCAGTACCATGACCTAATATATCATCTATTGCATTAATATTTCCAGTTTCATTTGGCTCTGAGTTATTATGCCCTCCCGCAGGAACAAAATTTTTAGAACCTGGTAATAGACTATTCATTAAATCAGGGTGATCAACATCTATACCAGAGTCAATAATAGCAATTGTTGTTTCCTTACTAGCTGGATATTTACTATAACTTAACTTATCTTGTGTGAATTTTTGCATATCCCACTGAGTTTGCCAAACAGCATCTTCAAATGAAACGTCTTTCTTTTCATTTGAATCAACTAATTCAAGTTCTGAAGAAGTATATATTGAATCGACTAAAGTTTCATTCCCTGATGTAACGTCATTTCCGTTTTTATCTTTTTCTACGGTGATCAAATTAATCTCTGGTATTGAATAAGTGACCTCTAATTTTTCTTCCTCAATGAATTTTCCCTTTTCTTCCACCGTTGTTTCTTCATTAAACAAAATATTTTCTTCTGCCTGCACTTGCGAGGAAATCCCTATAATAAATAGACTAGCAAAAATTGATATTTTTATATATGGCTTCATAACATTAATTCCTCCAATTCTTCTTGGCGTGTATTAGAATGATATAAGTGATAATATATCGACTGTTTTGCCATCAATTCATCATGCGTTCCCATTTCAGCTATTTTACCTTCCTGAAGCACAAGAATTTTATCAGCATTTACAATCGTTTCTAAACGATGTGCAATGATTAACTTTGAACATTGAAGCTTATTCAAATTCATTTTTATAATATGCTCTGTTGTATTATCCAGGCTACTTGTAGCTTCATCAAGCACAACAAGTCTAGGTAAGTGCACTAAGGCGCGAGCTAAAATAAGACGCTGACGTTGACCACCGGATAAATTATTACCACCTTCTGTAATAATTGTTTTTGATTTCAGAGGCAATTGTTGTACTTCATCATATAAATTTGCAAGCTTTAGCGCTGTTTCAATTTGTTCTTCTGAAACATTAGCATTCATTTTTATATTTTTTTCAATCGTACCATTAAATAGCCTTGCTTCTTGTAGTACAACACCAATTTTCTTTCGTAAATTACTAAGATTGTATTTATCGATAGGAACACCGTCAATCTTTATAGTGCCTTCGGATGGATGCAACAAACCTAATAATAATTTAGAAATTGTACTTTTACCAGATCCCGAGGCTCCCACGATTGCTAGTGTTTCACCTGATTGAATATTAAAAGAAACATTTTGAATTACATTATGTCCAAGTAGGTTATATTTAAATGAAACATTTTGAAATTCTACATTACCTTTAAGCCTATCAATTGTTTTGAAATTCTTTATTTGAGATTGTTCTTCTTTTGTTTCCAATATGTCTTCAATTCTCATAAAATATGCTTTTAATGAAATCAATTGAATATAATGATTACTTAGCGAAATAATTGGTGTTATAAAGGCTGTAGCGATAGAGCTAAAAGCTATAATTGTACCAATTGTTATTTTGTTTTGTGCAAGTAATAAGCTACCTGTCCATAAAACCGCAAGTGGAAGGATAATTTGAATCACAGTAGTTAATGTGTGAATTGTTCCTTCCCATAAATTAACTCGCTGTGTACTTTGTAACTGCTGCTCATATTTTTTTTCCCAATCAGTAATAATCTCCTTTTCAATTCCTAACACTTTTACATCCAAAGAATTTTGAACAACTTCAGTCATTAAAGATTGGACTTTTATCTTATCTCTAAGGTTTTTATCCACTAACACTTTTATTACCTTGCTATTAATTACTAATAATAATGCTAAGAAAATCGTTAAAGAAATCAGCAATAGAGTTAACTCAACAGAGTAATTAATCATTACAATGGTATATGAGATAATTAATAACAAATCAACTACAATCGAAATAAACGTAGATGATAAAATATCTCGAATGTAAAAAATTGAGTTCGTTCTAAAGATAATATCTCCACTTGAACGATTATCAAAAAACGAAAAAGGTAATCGTAATAATCGATTAATAAAATCTTTCATAATCGAACGATCTAGTATAGTTTCTGTAAATGTTATTATCACCATGCGAGATCCGTTTAATATTAAATATCCCGTAAATATTGATATTATGATAAATCCAGCTTTTGTATAGTTAGATGTTTCGTTAACCATCAATATTTCATCAGTAAACCATTGGGTAAATAGCGGAATCGAAACTACAACTACTTGTAAAAACAACGTTAGAATTAATACCGCTAATAGCCAACGCCAATGCTGTTTTGCATATTTCTTAAAAAAACTTTCTTTCTCTTCTGTAAATGGCTGGAATTTTTTATTCGGTTGAAATATCATTGCATACCCTGTAAATTTTTCTGCCATTAATTCTGCTGATAGTTTCATTTTTCCTTTCGCAGGATCGACAATATGAAATTGTGTATCATTTATTTTCTCTAATACAACAAAATGAGTATGCTCCCAATGTAATATCGCTGGTAAATTCAGCTGTTTAAGTTGCTTAAGTGAAGCTTGAAATGCCTGTGCATTTAAGTTCTTTTGCTCCGCAATGAGTGTTAAATCTAAGAAAGAGTATCCTCCTCGAGGAGAAGGATATTCACTTCTTAATGTATTTAAAGAAATATGGTAACCATAGCTATTGAGTATCATAGCCATACACGCCAAACCACACTCACTAAATTCCATTTGTTGGATAAAATTAACTTTCCTCATAAAATTCACTCACTTTATAAAAGATTCCTACGGTCACCCGTATGTCCTCTGTTCTAGTTTTAATTTCATATAGTCCGTTAAACTATCACTTTCAAACAATCCACTTTCTTTCCAATATTGATATTCAAAATGGTTTTCTGGATAGTCTTTTAAAATCAATTTCAGTGTTTGGAATGTTGTTTCTTGTCCATTGGTAGAGTCGAATTTGTATTCAGGTTTACAAACAAAAAGTAGTTTTTCTACCGTTTCTTCTATATAATCGTCAGCTAAAAAATCTTCACTATTAATAAAATTGGTAGTACACGCAATGGTTGCTCCCATAAAACGAAACGTTTTCTCTAGATAGTCGGCTACAAACGTAGACCCATTACTTTCAGATGTTGTAATAACAAACGCACTCTTATTAACTAATTTAAAAATATGCCCCCAATACGATAGTCTATCAATTAGTACTTTCATATCAGAAGAGACATTATGAGAATATACAGGGCTGGCAAATAAAACGATGTCAGCTTTTTCTAATTGTTTTTTAATTTCATCGCCTTGGTCATCAGGATTTTTTTCATTTGAACATTTCCCATAACTAAAACAGTTGCGACACCCTGTTGAAGGTAATAGTGTCGAATTTAAAGGAGTATAAAAAGCTACCTCTATATCTAAACCTAAATCAGTATTTGCTTTTTTTTTAAATAAATCAATGATTTGAGTTGTATAACGATATGTTCGAGAATCTGGATTTCTTGTTCCTAAATAGACAAAGAGATTCTTTTTCATAAGCTATATTCCCTTCTATTTTTAATAAAGTAAAGATGGCATGTTCTTATTTTGGGATAAACGTAAGAATTGATAACCAATTCCAGAAAGTCCAGTAAATAACGAAATATCCGGATAGCTTGGAATATCCATTAATTGATAATTATTTGTTAATTGTTTTTGAACTAATACTTTTCGTCCTATTTGATTTGCCAAATGAACACTATCTTTCGTACCTAAAGTTAATAGCATATCAATTAACCCTGTGTTACCATGACACAATGTATCGTTACTTAAGAATTGTTCTTGATAAATTAACTTGAATATACTTTTCTCAATATTTGTTTTTTCTACTTCTTCCTTAGCTGTTAAATACAATGCTGTATTAGTTCCAATTTTCCCTGTACACCAATGTAAATTATTTGCATAGTCTTCGGGATGATTTAGAATTTGTTGACGTATATTTTCAATAAAATCACGGTATTTTTTATTTTGAACAACTTCATTTAATTTAGATACTGCGTAAAAAATACCTCCAATACCATGCCCATAAGAGAAATCTGAAAGTGACATCTTTGAGTACTTATCAATAAGCTGATCAGTTATTTTCAGCGCTAGCTCTAGCCACCTATCAGAATTAGAATTTTTTTTGTATAAGCGTAATGTGGCTAATAATAAGCTAGCCGTACCATTAATAATATCCGTCTTTTCCAATACATCTGTTGCATCTGTGAAAATCCTATCTATCTCTTTTAAGAAACGATTTAATAATTTATAAATCGTTTTTTTCTCTTTATCTATGGTTACGTCTTGATGTGAAAAGGCTAAAAGGTATCCTGGATATCCCGATAAACCCATCTCAAAAGAAAAAGTATTTTCTGGATAGCATTGATAAAGTAATTTGCTCGAAAAATTTTTAAAACGTTCTTCCTTCGTTACTTCATAAAGTTTTTCAAAAAAGAAATACATTCCAGCTAATCCGTTATAAAAATCAGGCTTTAACGGAATTAGGGACCATTTATCTTTTTCAAAATTATATGGCATAAGCCAATTAATATCTTTCTCTTTAAAAGCACAACTGATAATATCATCACCAATTCGAATTGCTTCCTTTAAAAAAGTATCTTTTTCAATATCAAGTGGTTTTTGAGACAATTTTAGATACGATAATCGTTCATTCTTCACTCTGTTATATAATTCATTTCTCTTTGATGTAGAAAAATCACCTAAATGTAATAAAATAATATCTAATTGTCTATTTAATTCATTAATATCTAAATTACATATCGATGTTTTGAACCGATTAAAAGAATTTTCACTATAAACAAATGGAATTTCATCCACCTCAGAATTGAATAAAGATAAAGATTCTGTAGAATTGAAAAAAATTGGAATATCATGAACTAACATATCTTCATTTTCTTTTCGGATTATTGTTTTATCAATAAATGGATAAGCCCACATGTTCTCTAATGCTTTTTCTCGATCCAACATATCCGTTAACATTTCGGGATGTTCGGTATGCATTAAAATAGTAGCATATTGATTTGTATCCCGTAATAGTACCCGTACAAACAAACCGTCAAATCTTTCCATTAACTTACTCTTAAGGAACTCTTCTTTGTTTTCTATTACAAGTTCATAAATTGTAATGAAACCATTTAAAATTTCTTGTTTAAAGTCTAAATAATGGACTGACGATTTTTCGTTTTCAAAAAACGGCAAGTTATTTGATGCTTTTAAAGTCAGTGGTTTCCAATCATAACGTGCATTATCTGTTCCATCATTCACTACTTGTAGCACAGTATCATCAATATCCTGTTCACGTCCATTAAGAGCACTTAAATCCAGTTTTTCTAATTTGATACCTACTGTCGGTAGAAATAGTGTACGAGTAACATGTTGGAAAAGAGCTTCGTGCAACTTATTACTAACACTTTCATCCTTTTCTAAAGGAAGAGCTTGTTGAATTAAAGTTTCTAAGTCAATAATTACAGGATGTTCACCATGTGCAATCAAGTTCTCCATATGTATATCTGTTCCATTAAGCAATTGTATAATTGCCATAAGTTGTCCAACACGATGATAAAAATTTTGAACATCTGCTAATGACTGACAGCTTTTGTAAGAAATGTATTCTTCATATGCATAGGAATCCCTCAACAATGATTGGATAATTTTTAACTGCCTATAGTTATGATGCTCCTTCTCATTTAACCATTTAATAAACTGATTGAATACATCATTAATTTGCAAACTTTTTGGTTTATATACAACTTTTTTTGTGTCGTTAAAAGTTAAAATAGTAACTGTATTACCTTTTGCATGGGTATCACCTTCACCAAATTGACAATTTGTTAATTTGAAATTTTGAAGTTCAAATATTTGCATTAATTCTTCCTGATCACACTTTATTCTGTCTAAAAGAGCCTTAACATTATTTAAAATAAAACTAGTTCTTGTCGATAATAGACGAGTTAATACAATATATTTATCGAAGAAGGAATACAGTCTTTTTTTATTTTGGTATAAAGAAATAAAGCTGATATATCTATCTTCTGGCGTATCACCTTTCAATTCACCATTACTCTTACTAATATTCATTTCTAAAATCATCGTTTTATAGGCGATGCTTGACAATTCAGTCGCTAAATAATCAAAAATATTAGATATAACATCGGAACCTAAGAAATACTTATAGCCAGATTTATTTATTACAATTTGTATCTTTTCTTTGAAATAATTTAAAAAAGGACGTAGGAGATAAGTAAATGTCTTATTTTTGATGTCATCGTTTTCTGTTAAGGTAGCCATACCCGCTTCAAATACCCGATACCATTCCGATTGTTTTGCATGTTCGGAAAAAATAGGAATTTGTTCAACAGACGGATTATAGTTCACAGCATGAGAAAAAATCATTTTATCGTAGGATTTTACTTCTAACATCTCATTAAAAGTTTTTTCAGATAATAAAGAAAGAGTATTTCGCCAACTATACAGTGTAGACGAGTTCTCTACATCAACATTTTTTTTCAATAACTGATAACGCTCATCAATAGTTAATGCCTTATGTAAATTTTCCATTCATTATTCACCTCAAGTATCTAAAGATCTAAAAAGAGATCTAATTAGATCTCTTTTTAGATAAATCATAAATTATTATTTTTTATTATCTTTACCACATTTAAATGTTGCAGATCCTAGGTAACTACCTACAAAAGAGAATAGAGCCGTGCAGACTAGTGAAGAGCGAGGCTCTACATCTGCACCATAACCTCCATAAACACTTTGTATAGTTTGTAAATCCAATTCTTTTAAGCTTGGTCCAACGACATCTTGATATTCTTCATTTTGTTTCATCTAGCGTACCTCCTAAATTATCCAATTTCACAACTTAGCCTAAGCAATCTTTGTTGTAGCTTACAATTCCACTAATTGCAGTAACACCACCACCAACACAGGCTTTAGTACTTTTCGAGATAGAACGGATTACTGCAGAAGCAACTGGGGTCCAACGCGGATCTACATCTGATGCACCATAAATATTAGACATTTGATTTACATCAAGTGACTTTAACCCTTTCCCACATACTTCATTCATAATTACGATTTCTTCTGTTTTACTCATAGCTTATTAATCCCCTTTCAAAATGTAAGGTCTATTGGCTAGCTGAAGCTCTCTGATACAGCAAGCTATCCAAACCCCAACTCTTATATTAATCAAATTTTAATATTTTTCCATATTTTGTAGTAAAGAGGAGGTTTTTCATCCTGAATATACGTTTTATGTATGTAAAAATAATGTTTAGGAGTAAAAATAAAACATTTATGAAGTTTTTTTCTTAATTGAAGTTTTTTTTGTATAATAAAGAGGGAAAATGAGAAGATAATGAAAGTGATAGAATAGAAAATACAAAACTTTTTAATCAAAAAGGAATATTCATCAATAGAAAAAGTAAAAGTTGAATTTGGTGTACACTTTATCCTTTCTTTATATTAAGAATTTTGTATATAAGGATTATATCTCGTATGCGGAGGTAGTAATAAAAGGATTTATTACTCATCTATCGTTTTATATTTTGAAACAGGTTTATCTAGGATTCCATTTTAAGAATCCCATCATTTGTACTATATGGATTGTAATTTTCTTTCCACTGATTTGTCGTTTAATTCAAAAGGATGTTTTCACTTTTAATTTTATTTTACAAAGAAGACATTCCTTAAATGTTAGAAACTGGAAATTTTTTTAAATGAAATGATCAAAGGGAGGCAATAATGTTGGTATTCGGTATCATTGAATTTTTTACATTATTTATAGGACTAACTTATTTATTGAAAGTCCCTTTAACAAAAACTCTACTATCCATAGCACTTATTTGGTTGACCACTCTTTTTATGTTGTACTATTTTATAAGCGAAGCATTAACACTGCTTCTGTCGTTCACTTCTTTGGTATTGCTATTCTATTTTTTATTAAAGAAAAAACAAGTTATTCTAGATGTATCTATTATATTTATAATGGGTGTTTTTTCAGACAATTTAGCGCAGTTAGTTAATTTATCATTTGATTCTAATAAAATACATATTTTTATATTTTTACTATTATTTGTTTTAATGCTAATATTTTATAAATGGTTGTCTGGAAAATTCATTCATAATTTCTCAGACCAACTTACATTAAAATGTTTTGTGAGTATATTATTTCTATTTTTTTTAACTATTATTATTTTCTCTATTAATGTTTTTATACTACACAGTAAATCTTTTAATCTTATTAACATGTTATTGCAGGGTGTTTATTTAATCCTGATTATTGTTCTGATTATTGTTCTGTTTATTTTACTAATCACTAAAACAAAGAAAGATTATGAAGTAGAAAAAAATAAAATTATTCATGAACAATTCCAACAACATATCCAAATGTTAACTCAGACAAATAAAGGACTACAGAAATTTCAACATGACTATTTGAATATCCTTTTAGCACTTAGAGCATATATTGATGAAAATGATATTGAAGGATTGCAAGAATATTTTTATAATCATATTTTAATCGCAGAAAAGAAAAATTTTGTGCGCAATCAAATTCTCAAATCACTCAATAATATAAAAATTTTAGAAGTTAAAAGCATTTTGATTTCTAAATTAAATGAAGCTTCCCAATATGAAATAGATATAAACGTTGAAATACCTCAACCAATTATCAAATTATCAATAAAATTAATAGATATTGTTCGTGTATTAGGTATCTATTTGGATAATGCAATTGAAGCTAGTAAGAATACTAAAGATGCACAAATTAATATTGCTATTTTACTTATATCAGGAAAATCAGTTGTTATTGTTATAGAAAATTCATGTGATATAGATCAAATTGACATTAATCAATTATTCACACGATCTTACACAACAAAAGGAATGGGTCGTGGTCAAGGGTTGAACAATGCTCAAGATATTCTAGGTCACTATTCCAATATAACTTACAATACATATCTTGAAAAATCATTTTTTGTTCAAGAGATTCAAATAGACTTAATAGAATAAATGTATTTGAACACTTTGAGAGGTGGAAATGAAATTGCGTTTAATTATTTGTGAAGATAGTGATACACACAGACGTTATTTACAACATCAAATATTAAAATATATTACAATTAACAATTATCCTATTGAACTCAAGCTAAGCGCTCGTACTCCCCAAGAAGTTATAAACTACTTGGAGAAATCCGATGCCGATTGTTATATTTTGGATATCGATTTAAAAAGCACTATGGATGGCCTAGAGTTAGCCGAGCATATACGTAATAATGATCCACTTGTACAAATCATTTTCTTTACTTCTTTTGCAGACAAATTAAAATTAACTTTTAAATATAAGATTTCTGCATTAGATTTCATATTAAAAGATTCAGGTCAAATTGATGCACAGATTTCAGAAGCACTTGATACAGCATATAAACGTTATACTCAAATTCATTTAAGTGACGATACAAAATTCTTTGTTTTAAAATTAGGAAATGTCACCAAAAAGATTAGTCTCGATGATATATATTTCTTTGAAACATCTTCGCAACCACATAAAATTATTCTTCGAGAAAAAAACGGAGTTTATGAATTCTATGGCAAATTAAAAAAAATTATTAGTAATTTAGATGAAAACTTTATACGGTGTCATCGTAGTTATATCATTAATATTAAACAGGTTCAGGAATATTCCTTAAGGAAACGACAAGTACTTATGGCTAATCAAATGGTGTGTGATATATCTTTTCAACACTTCAAAGATTTAAAGAAAAAAATGAGTCTTTTATCAGTTTAAGGGGTACGTGTCACTTTTGTAGTTATTTTGCGCTTGTTTTAAGAAATATTTTGCATTATAAGTAAATATTAAAACGCTATCATCATATAAAACGATAGCGTTTTTATTTACTTGATTCCGATTACTAAACTATCTCGTGCGGCTTCAACAACTTCTGTTGTTATTGTTTCAAGCTTATTAATTTCGAGTATTCTTTCAATTTGAGTGAACAGTCTCTGTATGAGCCTAAAGTTCCCTCCAGTAATCTTTATTATGCTAGTTATTGCCTCATAATCGGAAAAGTCCTCAAGCTTTATAGAAAGTCCTAACTCTCCCCATTTATATTCCAAAATATGATGGGTTTCATCTTTACTAAGTTTATCAAATTCATGGGCAAATCCAATTCTAGAGTAGAGTTGAGGGTATCGGGCTAATCGCTTTTTAATGCCAGGCATTCCAATTAATATCATCGCTTTATCATTTCGATCGTAGATATCCCTAAGTTGTTCTAAATTTTGTACTTTTAGGCGATCTATTTCATCAACAATAATCAGGTCGATATCTTCATAAGCGTCAGTGGAGTATTTTTCTTCTTCTCCTTTAGTAAGTACTTTATACATAGTTCTTACCATGTTCATTCTAATTCCAGTAGTATGAATCTCGTCAGTCATTTTAGTGGCTCGTACAGCTGGAGCTGTATAAAAAATTGTCCTAGCTTCAAGTATCTTTTCATCTGCATCTTGGCCAATTTCATTTGCTGTTTTATAAGCTATTTGTTTTTTAATGGAATCCCAATTTGCATAATACCTTGAGGACAATGTTTTTCCTACACCCGGTAATCCATAACAAATGCCTATATATTTATATTTGATACACGCATCACAAAACTCGGCAAATCGCTTATATTCTTTTGTTTCAATAAATTTTGACCTTTATTCATTGAAATACCTCTTTAACTTTGATTTTTTGGTAGGTTCATTTGTTTTGTTCTCTAGATCCTCTTTCTTTGACAAGGCAATTTCTTCTACAACAGTTTTTCCAGAATCGAGTTGCTTTTTTAGACTTCTCCGTATTTTATTTCGTGCTGAAACAATCTCTTTTAAATCTACTGTATAATCGGAGATTTCAGGGGAAATAGCCGTACATAAGTATTTATCTTGATAAAACACTCGAATCTCCGCAATATCTCTTGGATCATAACGAATAATGACTGTTTCTCCAACGTATGCAGCTAGATTTGTGTCAATATATCTAAGTCCTTGGAAGTGAATCCCGTCAGAATGAACCTTCCTTGGTTTCGCTACATGGTTCTGTTGCAAAGTTTGAAAAAAGCATAAACAGGTTGGTAAATGAGGACCAATGTTTAGGAAGTAGCTAGTAATTGTTGAAGTTCATTGTACGTTGAAAAAGCGGAGTCTCTTTGAAGACTTCGCTTTTGTTTATATAAGGAATGAATAGTTTCAATACCTTTTATTGTACGTGAAGCATGACGAAGATTTTGAAACCCTGCGGATTTGACAAAACGTCGCTTCACATGTCTATGGTCCTGTTCTATAAGATTGTTCAAATGCTTGATTGTACAATGAGTTGTACGTTTGTAAAATCCTTGTTCTTTTAATTTATTAAACGTACAGAGTAGCGCTGGGGCTTTATCTGTTGTGAGAACCGTTGGTTCTCCAAAAGCTTTCACTAACCTTTTCATAAACATATAGGCAGCTTGATGATCCCTTGTTTTACGAAGTTGGATATCCAAGGTGTTCCCTTCTTGATCGATCGCACGATAGAGATAACATCACTTTCCTTTGACTTTGATGTAGGTTTCATCTAAATGCCATACAAAATGTGCGGATTTATTTTTCTTCTTCCAAATTTGATAAATCAAATTTCCATATTCATGCACCCAACGCATGATTGTTGTTGGGTGCATAGAAACTCCACGTTCTTTCAGGATTTCAGATACATCACGATAGCTTAAAGAAAAACGCCAATAATAGCCAACGGCTACTAAAATAATGTCTTTCTTGAACTGTTTTCCTCTAAAATATTTCATGCATCATGCTCCTCAAATCATTTTTCTTACATTTTAATTTCGTTTAGAAGACTTTGCAACAGAACCCTATCCCTTTAAGTGAATATAAATGAATATTCAAAAGTTTATATTCGTATTTTTAATAAATAAAAAGCACTTTTTAATGTTTTAAAAGTGTTTTTAACTTGATGTTGATGTGACGGAATCTCAAGTATGTAGAAATTTAAAAAAGTCCCTTAATAATGTTAAAGGGACTTTGCTCACACAAATGATCTGCACATCAATTTATTTTCGATATACAGATCATTTGTATGATAATTTTATAAATAATTGCTAAATAATGAATTTACATAAATGTTTTTAG
>NZ_AYMH01000039.1:0-99214 GCF_000633475.1 Bacillus sp. H1a
TCAGTTTTCAAAGAACTACTTAGTCGCTCGTTTGCGACTTCCTTATGTTAACATCTTCGTTTTTCGATGTCAACTAAGTTTTTTAATTTCTTTTTTGTCGTTTTCTGCGTTTCTGCATCAGCGACGTTTATTAATATAGCATGCAGAAAAACGAAATGCAACACCTTTTGAAAACTTTTTTTAAAACAACTACATTTCTTTTTTAATATCATATACTTAAACGAAATATCTCTTTCATTTCTAAGTAATTCCTACATATATTCTATAGAAAGTCACTCTGTCCAAAAACGTTTCTTTCTATATAAACGTTTTATTCATATACCATATCATACAAGGAGGAATATACATGGACTACACCGATTTATTAATAAAACTAGGTCTCTCAGCTATTTTAGGATTCGCTATCGGTTTAGAACGCGAATTAAAACGTAAACCACTCGGTTTAAAAACTTGTTTAGTTATTTCTATTATTAGCTGCCTCCTAACCATTGTTTCTATTAAAGCAGCTTACAATTTACCACACACTGACCATATGAATATGGATCCACTTCGACTAGCGGCTCAAATTGTGTCAGGAATCGGTTTTTTAGGTGCTGGTGTTATTTTACGAAGAGGAAATGATAGTATTGCAGGACTAACTACCGCAGCTATGATTTGGGGTGCTTCTGGTATCGGTATTGCCGTCGGAGCTGGCTTTTATCTCGAAGCCATTTTCGGGATGTGTTTCCTTATGATTAGTGTAGAACTTATCCCATTAGCCATGAATTTTTTAGGCCCCAGGTCATTACGCCAACGCGATATTGCCGTCAAACTTGTTGTACGAGATATGGACAATATCCCTATTGTCATTGAGGAAATAAAAGCAATGGATATAAAGGTTAAAAATATGAAGCTCAAAACATTAGAAAGTGGTTCTCACTATTTACATCTTAAATTGTCTATCGATCAAAAAAGACATACCGCTGATGTTTACTACGCCCTGCAACACCTCGAAAGTGTTCAACAAACTGAAGTCGAAAGTATGTAACATGAAACAAGCTCTCTTTTTAATTAGGGAGTTTTTCTTTTTTCTATAATGGTAACAATGAATGTAGTCCTGCAAAGTAAGGAGGAATACAAAATTGAAATCGCGCCCGAACTTAGTAGATACATTTCGTGATTCCATTATTTTTCGTTTAATTTGTTTTATTATTGTACTTACTACTTTCTCTGGTTTTCTTATACATACACTAGAACCCACTCACTTTATTACATGGTTCGATGGGATTTGGTGGTCAATCGTTACAATCTTCACCGTTGGCTATGGTGACTTTGCCCCGCATACAACGATAGGGAAACTTATTGGAATAGGCATTATTTTATTAGGAACTGGATTTTGTTCTTATTATATGGTTCTATTTGCTACCGAAATGATTAGTAAGCAATATATGAAGATTAAAGGAGAAGAAGCGGCTACTTCTAGCGGACATATGATTATCGTTGGTTGGAATGAACGTGCCAAACACGTTGTGAAACAAATGCATGTATTACAACCAAATCTTGATATCGTTTTAATTGATGAAACACTCTCTTTACTTCCAAAACCATTTCATCATTTAGAATTTATAAAAGGCTGTCCACACCACGATCAAACTTTACAAAAAGCAAACATTACAACAGCACACACAATATTAATAACGGCTGATAAAGAAAAAAATGAAAGCTTAGCAGATACACAGTCCATTTTAAATATCTTAACTGCAAAAGGACTTAATCCAAACATTCACTGTATTGCCGAACTACTTACTTCAGAGCAAATACAAAATGCAACGAGAGCAGGGGCATCAGAAATTATAGAAGGAAATAAATTGACAAGCTATGTATTTACCGCTTCCCTTTTATTCCCTTCTATTTCCGGTGTATTATTTTCGCTCTACGATGAAATCTCTGATAACAAATTACAACTGATGGAACTAGCTCCATCATGTATAGGACAAACTTTCGCTAATTGCAGCTACACTCTTTTAAAACAAAATATCCTCTTGTTGGGTATAAAGCGTGATGAACAATATATGATTAATCCAGTTCATTCTTTTATTATCATTGAAAGTGACGTACTCATTGTTATTCGCCATTAAAGAAATGCTTTTCTAGTTCTTGCACTAGCACTTTACCAATATCGATATACTTTCTTTTCACATCTCCATCTGGATCTTTCGGTTCAGCAAACTGATCTAAGCTCGTCCCAGTAGCTAACGTATTTACGTCATTATCTAGTTCGTCTTGATATACGTGCGAAATAATATACGGTGTTTCAAGACGAACTACTACACCAGGCATATCTAGCTCTCCATCCACAGCCGTAAATGGCACTCGTAGAAATTGGTAACCATCTTCTTCGTCAATTTTGTAATCAAAGCATCCTTTATCATAATCCCAATTGCCACCAATACTATATCCAAGTGGCTTCATAACCTCTTCTAACTTATATAACGCATATGTACGCCCTACTAAATTTGATTGAATCGGAATCAAATCAATCCCTCCTAGACCTTTCCTTTAGCATACCCATTCCATTCTGAATATATATGAGATTCAATCCGGAATGTCGGCTACTCGTCAAAAAATTCCATAAAAAAACTGTTGGGGCTCGTCCCCAACAGTTTTTTTTATTTTAAACGCTCTTCTAATTCTGCTTTTAGTTCTTCGAATCCTGGTTTTCCAAGTAGAGCGAACATGTTTTTCTTGTATGCTTCTACTCCTGGTTGGTCAAATGGATTTACGCCTAATAGGTAGCCGCTCATCGCACATGCTTTTTCGAAGAAGTATACAAGGTAACCGAATGTATACTCGTTTAGTTCTGGAATGTTTACGATTAAGTTTGGTACTCCGCCGTCGCTATGTGCAAGTAATGTACCTTCGTATGCTTTTGTGTTTACGAAGTCTACAGTTTCACCAGCAAGGTAGTTTAATCCATCTAAATCGTTGTCATCTAATTCGATTTTTAGTTCATGTGTAGATTTACCTACTTTAAGAACTGTTTCGAATAGATCACGGCGACCTTCTTGAATGTATTGACCTAATGAGTGTAAGTCAGTTGAGAAGTTTGCTGAAGATGGGAAAATACCTTTTTGATCTTTTCCTTCACTTTCACCAAATAACTGTTTCCACCACTCAGAGAAGTATTGAAGTGCTGGCTCGTAGTTAACAAGCATTTCAATTGTTTTCCCTTTATTGTATAGAGCATTACGAACTACTGCGTATTGGTAAGCTGGGTTTTCTTCAAGTTCTGATGTCGCGAAGTCATCATGACCAGCAGCTGCACCTTTCATCATTTCTTCAATGTTTAGGCCACTTACTGCGATTGGTAATAAACCTACTGGTGTTAATACAGAGAAACGACCGCCAACATCATCTGGAATAACGAATGTTTCGTAACCCTCGTTATCAGCTAATGTTTTTAAAGCACCACGCGCTTTATCTGTAGTTGCATAAATACGTTTGCGAGCTTCCTCTTTGCCGTATTTCTCTTCTAATAATTTACGGAAAATACGGAATGCGATTGCAGGCTCTGTTGTTGTACCTGATTTGGAAATAACGTTAATAGAGAAGTCTTTACCTTCTAGTACGTCCATTAAATCTTTCATGTAAGTGGAGCTAATGTTTTGTCCAACAAATAGCACTTGTGGAGTTTTACGTTGTTCTTTAGAAAGCGTGTTGTAGAAAGAATGGTTTAACATTTCGATTGCTGCACGTGCTCCCAAGTAAGAACCACCGATACCTACAACAAGTAAAATGTCAGAGTCATTTTTAATTTTTTCTGCGCATTTTTGAATGCGAGCAAATTCTTCTTTGTCATATTGAAGCGGAAGCTCTACCCACCCAAGGAAATCGTTCCCAGCTCCAGTTTTTTCGTGGATTGCATGGTGTGATACTTTTACTGCATCACGTAAATAAGTTAGTTCATGTTCACTGATGAAGGATAACGCTTTAGAATAGTCGAACGTTACATGTGTACTCATCTTTTTCCCTCCAATTATGTATATGTATTTCTGTATTCACTTTAGCGAAACTAAAGTTGTAAATCAAGCGATTCAACAATTGTAAACGTAACCATTATTTATTTTTTAGAAAAAGTTCATTTTTTGCATAAAAATTCGTATTTTTCGGTATAGATGTATATACATCCTTTTTTCGTACATTTTTTATGTATAAAAACACCAAAACTACACCATTCTATAAAGGAGTTACATTTTCTTATTAACTCTTTGCTTGCTCATGCTTCACATTAAGGGGGGGCTTTTTCATGAGTACTCTGCAACGTATCGCATTAGTCTTCACTGTAATCGGTGCTGTTAACTGGGGACTGATCGGGTTCTTCCAGTTTGACTTAGTGGCTGCCATTTTCGGTGGACAAAGTTCAGCTCTCGCACGTATTATTTATGGCATCGTTGGTATTTCTGGGCTTATCAATCTTGGTTTACTATTTAAACCATCCGAAAATCTTGGTACTCACCCAGAAACACATGAAATTCGATAGTCAGTATGTCTTTTTCATCTCCGACATACGAATATGATTGCATGCAATCATATTTGCAAATATATATCATAAGACAAAGTAAAAGAGGAACGCTCATATGCGCTCCTCTTTTACTTTGTTAACTCTGATTCTTCAATCCATTCCGTTAGCTTTTCACGCAGCGTATTAAACCCTTTATCGGTTGGCTTCGGTATAAGAACCCTTCCTTGTTTTCTTTTCGCCGCTTTTAACGATAAACTCATTTTTCTGTGCTCTTCATCAATTGAAAGTACTTTTACTTCTACTGTATCGCCGACCTTTAAAAAGTCATGAATATCCTTTACATATCCATTTGTAATTTCAGATATATGCACAAGTCCTTGTGTTTCTGCATCTAACGCTACAAATGCACCGTAATCTTGAATTCCAGTCACTTTCCCTGTTACAACCACTCCTGTTGTATATTGTTCTGACATATGAAACACTCCCATACGTTTACCATTTTCTCTACAATTGTAGATAGCAAAGCAGATGTATTTATTGTTAAATATCCGATTGGTTAATACTTATCCTCAGTAAAGCAATCTAGAATAAGTACACCTTATATTAGTAAATTATACCACTATGATAGAACTCATTCAAAATTCACGAAGAAATTTCCTATAATACGTATAATTCTCCAATATTGGGATAGAATACTAACACATGGCTTTCTAGTATTCCCCCCCTTTTATGGACAAAACGTATTGTGTTTTGTCCTTTTTTTATTCTCTATGAACCGTTCCATCCTTTTCATTGCTTCCATAAGTTGCTCAAGCGATGTCGCATATGAACAACGAATGAATCCTTCACCACTGTCGCCAAATACACTTCCAGGAACAACAGCCACTTTTTCTTCTAATAATAACTTTTCTGCGAATTCTGCTGAAGATAGTCCAGTTGAAGCAATGGAAGGAAAGACATAAAATGCTCCGCCCGGTACATGACATGTTAAGCCCATTTCATTGAAAGATATCGTCATAAAGTTGCGACGCTTTTTATAACTATCTCTCATTCGAATTACTTCATCATTTCCTGCACGCAATGCTTCCAGTGCTGCGAATTGAGACATCGTCGGTGCACACATCATTGAATATTGGTGAATTTTGAGCATTAATTCTGAAAATTGAACAGGGGCTGCGATCATACCAAGACGCCATCCTGTCATCGCAAATCCTTTTGAAAATCCTGAAATTAAAATCGTATGCTCACGCATATTTTTAATACTCGCGAAACTTGTATACGCTTCGTCATATACGAGCTCTGCATAAATTTCATCAGATAATACGATTAAATTATATTTCTCCACAATGACTGCTAGCTTTTCTAATTCGGATTTATTTAACATTGCACCTGTTGGGTTATTTGGAGAACAAAGTAAAATCGCCTTTGTTTTTGCTGTAATAGCTGCTTCAATTTGATCTGGTTGTACTTTAAATTCATCTTCTAATGAAGTCGCTACTGGAACCGGGACTCCGCCAGCCAACGTAACAAGCGGTGCATACGAAACGAAGCTTGGTTCAATAATAAGTACTTCATCATCAGGATTTACAATAGCGCGCATTGCTACATCTAGCGCTTGGCTCGCTCCAACTGTAACAATGATTTCATCATTTGGATCATAAGATACTGCAAATTGTTTTTTTAGATACTTTGCTATTTCTTGACGGAGCTCTAATAATCCTGCATTTGCTGTATATGCTGTATATCCTTGCTCTAAAGAACGAATACATGCTTGCCTTACATTCCAAGGTGTAACAAAGTCAGGCTCTCCCACTCCGAGTGAAATAACACCTTTCATACTCGCCGCTATATCGAAAAACTTTCGAATGCCGGATGGTTGTAAAGATTCTGCTACTCTAGATAGTTCAAATTGCTTCATGGTGTCACCACAATTCTCTTATCATCATCAGTTTTTTCATAAATAATGCCCTCATGTTTATACTTCTTCAAAATAAAATGAGTTGTCGTAGAAACAACGGATTCAATTGTTGCTAATTTCTCAGAAACAAACATCGCTACTTCGCCCATCGTTTTTCCTTCTAACGTAATAGAAAGATCATATGTACCAGACATTAAATAAACTGATTTCACTTCTGAATAGCGATAAATTTGTTCAGCAACCGCATCAAAACCAACGCCACGCTTCGGTGTAACTTTCACATCAATCATTGCTGTTAAACCAGTATTTTCTTTCACTTTTGTCCAATCGATATGTGTTACATAGTCCACGATAATTTTTTCACTTTCTAATTTCGCAACCATCTTTTTCGCTTCTTCTACATCTATACTTAACAGCTTCGCTAATACTTCTACAGATAAACGACTATTTTTTTCAAGGCAAGCTAACAATTCTAATTCCTTTTCAGTCATCATATAACTCATCCTCTCTTTTGTTTGTGCCTAAATTATACAAATACCCTTTCCTGTTTGAAAAGAAGATTTTTTTAGAGAATTATGTAAAAATAAAGTGAAACTTTAATCAGTGGGGGTTGTCCATCCCCACTGATTATTATCCCGCACCAATCGGGATAAAGATGAAAGGGGATGGAAGCGTGAAACCAAAAGTATATATTGCTGAGCCAGTTCCAACATTTGTAGAAACTTATTTATCGGAACACTGCGATTACGAAAAATGGGATCAAAATGAGAAAGTACCTCGTGATGTTTTATTAGAAAAAATAAAAGATAAAGATGGATTACTTAATTTCGGCTCAGCCATAAATGAAGAGTTGTTACAAGCCGCTCCTAACTTGAAAGTAGTGAGCAACATTTCTGTTGGTTACGATAATTTTGATTTAAAAGCAATGCAAAGTCGAAATGTCATCGGAACGAATACACCATACGTATTAGATGATACGGTAGCTGACCTCGTTTTCGCTCTTATGTTATCTGCTGGTCGCCGCGTGTGTGAACTCGATTCATATGTAAAAAACGGTGAATGGAATGCTGAAATCGGAAAAGAACACTTCGGACTAGATGTGCACCATAGTACAATCGGTATTATTGGAATGGGGCGAATCGGAGAAGCGGTCGCAAAACGTGCGAAATTTGGATTTGATATGAACGTTCTTTACTATAATCGTCGTCGTAAGGAAGACGCTGAGCAAAAATTTGACGCTACATATTGTGATTTACAAACGCTAATCAAACAATCTGATTTTATTATTCTTCTTACTCCATTAACAGATGAAACGTATCATCTTATCGGAGAAAAAGAATTTTCATTAATGAAAGAAACAGCAATCTTCATTAATGCCTCTCGAGGGAAAACAGTAGATGAAACTGCATTAATTCATGCATTAGCAGAAAAGAAAATATTTGCAGCTGGTATCGATACATTTACACAAGAGCCTATCCAAAAAGATAATCCGCTTTTATCATTGCAAAATGTTGTGACTTTACCGCACATAGGATCTGCAACATTAAAAACAAGACAGCAAATGGCAATGACAGCTGCTGAAAATTTAGTGGCAGGATTACAAGGAAAAACACCACCTAATATTGTACGTGGATAATAAAGTGAAACTTTAATCATTGGTGGAGTTGTCCATCCACACTGATTATTAGCACGACTCCCACAAATAGCGGGATAAATAAATGTAAGGCAAGATGGCATAGTCTAAGTAGTTCAGATAATGTGGAGAAAAACTGAAACAACAGTTCAGTTCATTTCATTAACTAAATAACATTAGAATTATTAAACGAATTAGCAATGAAATCGACACAAAAAACGCTTGGTTTTGAACCAAGCGTTTTTAATTAATTATGCTTTAATTTTTCCTTTTCTACACGAATTAGAAATCTGTCATCACCCTTTGAACAGCCACTTACAAAGAAATCATCTTGACCTTGTTCATTTTCCTTCTTAATTATTTCTGTACAAACATCTTTTTCTATACCTTTATCGTTTCCAGCATACGCATCGTTTGAATTATCATAAGTATATTGAATACTCTTTCCATCGAATTGCAAGTCTTCGAAAATAGGGTCTCCTTCTTTTGTGTAGCTTGTAACTCGTATAGTGTCTTCTTTCTTGTTAGATAGATTATCTAAGAACTTTTCAAACCTCTCTAAATTATCAACTTTAACCTGATATACAATATCGCCTCTTTTAATCGCTTCTTCATAGCTATACGCTCCGCTTGAACAACCAATAGTGCTAATTACAATCAAAAGTAAAATCATTATCAATAGAAATCTCTTCACATCTTCCCCTCCAAACGAATTATCTATTTAAGTTCATTACCTTACACCTTATTAATTTAATTTCAGCATAAATTTTCCATTTACTTTTCAATAAATAAGTTCGCTTAATGTAAGGCGAACTATTTTAAAATATATTATATCTTTCAAATCAAATACCTTATCTGTAATGCCTAAACGTTGTGCGGGAGTAAGTTCTTTTCCATCGGATGACTTATAAGTTTCGCAAAAGTTATAGAAGGTTCTTAAAATTGTCAATTAAATGATAGTAGATTTAGCATTGTAATTAGCAACCATTTTAGCAACCCATTTTTCACCTTGACAATAGTTATTGTCACAGTGTTATTTGATGTGCGATTTTAACTGCCAATTTATGTGTATTTTAACATAAAACACCGATATATAAGCAAAAATAAAGGGTTAAATCATAATGCGATTTAGCCCTTTATTTACTACACTATTTAGAATGTTTCTCCACAAAAACCGAACTACTTAGGCATAGTCATCTTGCCTTTTTTTGTTAACATATTTTTTTCTCGCTTGGAGATGATATGAACAAAAATCAATGGAGTGACAAAAAATGAACCATGAATGCAAATGCCCTTACTTCACTTTTTCCACTCGCGGCACTACTATCCATTACGAATTGTATGAACATAATAATAATATTAATAAAGGGCGACCTACTTTCGTACTCGTTCACGGCTTCCTATCTTCCTCATTTAGCTATCGACGCCTCATTCCTTTATTAATGAAAGAAGGTACAGTAATTGCCCTGGATTTACCTCCATTCGGAAAAAGTGATAAATCTCATCTCTTTAAGTATTCTTATCACAATTTAGCGGCTATTATTATCGATTTGATAGAACATCTAGCTCTCTCGGATATTGTATTAGTTGGTCACTCTATGGGTGGACAAATTTCACTCTATGTAAACCGCCTACGCCCTGAATTAATTTCAAAGACGATTTTACTATGCAGTTCTAGTTATTTAGCACGCGCAAATTTGCCTTTACTGTACTCTTCTTATTTACCGTTCTTCCATTTATACGTGAAGAACTGGATTATTCGAAGAGGCATCGTTCATAACTTAATGAATGTCGTCCATGACCATTCATTAATTGATAATGAAATGATGGAAGGCTACGCTGCTCCTTTTTATGATAATCGTATATTCCCTGCCTTAACTCGAATGATAAGAGACCGTGAAGGTGACTTATCTTCAACTGAATTACAAAAAATCGAAACGCCAATATTACTCATTTGGGGTGAAAAAGATCGCGTCGTCCCTTTACAGGTAGGACGTCGCTTACACAAAGATTTACCTAATTCAACATTTATCTCTTACGAAAATACAGGTCACTTACTACCTGAAGAAAAACCCGAACATGTTTATGAAGAAATCATGGCATTTTCCGCACGATAAAGCGGGATAAAGTGAAACTTTAATTAATCCGAACGAACTAAAATAAACAAAAAGGCTGTCGGAAATTCCGACAGCCTATAATGAACAACTTCCGCCTTCTTTTACTACAAGTAATTCCACAGCTAACTTCTCACATTTTTCAAGCGCAGGCACTTCCTCAAAAGACATAAAGTATATATGTTGGATCTTCTTTGCGATATATTTTGGATCGTCAAACACACTTACAACGTTCACAACATCGCTCGCTTCTGTTTCGTAGAACTCCGGTCCCATTTGAAACGGGTCCCAATTTTTCACAACCTCTATCATCTTTTCATATGCACCCATCTGCTTCCCGCCTTTTCACTTTTTAATGCTTTTCTTTATCGTATCACATCAGCTATTCTATAAGAAGAGAGAGAACTTTCATAACTTAACGGTTTTACAGAAGAAAGGAGAAAACATATGCAGCTATTTCATAAAACGGTAAATCGTCGCGGAACACATAGTACAAAATGGGATACATATAAAAACGAAGAACTCATTCACGCTTGGATTGCCGATATGGATTTTGAAGTACCAAAACCAATTCAAACTGCATTACAAAAACGGATAGAACATCCTATTTTCGGCTATACACTTCCTCCCGAAAATATTGGAGATATTATTTGTAATTGGGCGCAAAGCCAATACAATTGGGATATACAAAAAGAGTGGATTGTATTTAGCGCAGGCATCGTTCCAGCCCTTAGTACGAGCATACAAGCTTTAACGAAAGAAGGAGAATCCGTACTCGTACAACCTCCTATTTATCCACCATTTTTTGAAATGGTCACAACGAATAACAGGAAATTATGTGAAAGTCCATTACAGAAACAAAATGGCACATATGCGATAGACTTCGAGCATTTAGAAACGCAATTTCAACAAGGTGTAAAACTGATGCTTCTTTGTAGCCCTCACAATCCTATCGGACGCGTTTGGACGAAAGAGGAACTAACAAAGCTCGGTACGTTATGTACAAAATATAATGTAATCGTTGTCGCGGATGAAATTCACGCTGATATTATTTACGCAGGTCATACCCATACACCGTTTGCCTCTTTATCTGAAGAATTAGCAGCGCGCACAATTACTTGTATGGCTCCAAGCAAAACATTTAATATCGCCGGGTTACAAGCATCTATCATTATTATTCCGGATGAAAAACTCCGTAATGCTTTTACGTCTATTCAATATAGACAAGGATTCCACGGATTAAATATATTTGCTTATACAGCAATGCAAAGTGCATATACAGAATGTAATGATTGGCTAAGTGAAATTCGATTATACGTTGAAGAGAACGCTCGATTTGCTTGTGAGTATATTCAAAACCACATACCAACTCTTTCTGTAATGAAACCAGAAGGTAGTTTTTTACTGTGGATTGATTGTTCACGCTTGAACCTTTCTCAAAATGAGCGAACAACATTACTCGAAGAGAAAGGAAAAATCATCGTTGAACCTGGTGAGAAATATGGATTGGGTGGAACTGAGCATATTCGAATCAACATCGGCTGTCCAAGGTCCGTCTTAGAAGAGATTTTAAACAGACTTCGCAATACATTTTCATCGTAATATAACAGAAGCTACCTTCAATGGTAGCTTCTATTTTTTCTTTATATCTGACGCTTTTTTAACAATAACACCGCAAGCAATTCGATTACCAGATTTTCCTGTTGGTTGTGTCATACCATCATCAGGGTTTTCTGTAATTATAATAGACGCTCCATCTTTTCTATGAATCGTCGTTTTCCCTTCTTCAAGTGTTATATGCGGCGCGTCGATTTCCGCTTTAATCTTTCCAGAACCGTCTGCAACTACGTTCGGTAAATCACCGTTTTCTGCACCTTTCGGATTGAGGAGTCCGTGCTTTTTCTTATCTGGATTAAAATGATTCCCAGATGATTCAAAACGAGGTGCTTTACACTCTCCAATTTCGTGTACATGTATTCCATGCGGGCCTGGTGTAAAACCTTCCGCTTTAATCTTAATCTTCACTCCACTTGTTTGTTGAACGACTTTTGCAGTCCCAACTTCATCACCTGAAGCATTATGTAATTTCACATCAATTTCTTTCGGCTTTCCTTGGTCACAACCCGCCATCAGAAATAACAAACAACAACTAAAAAAAAGCCGTCTTTTCATTCTATTCCCTCCAAAATACATTCTGCCCTTAGATTGTCCGAGCATAGAGGGAAACATACAAAAATGAATTAGTGTTTCTTCTCAGCTAAAAGCTTCTCTTCTACTTTCTGTAATCGCTCTGCTTCTCGTTTTGATACACGAATGAACATACGCCACGTAGCAACCGCACCGATGATAAATAGAACGCAAACAATACCTGGAATAATATATTCTGTTTTATCTTCCGGAAAATATAAAGGCATCATATGGAACACTCCTTATCAGGGGATTCATAAAAATCAACATCAGAATTTTCTGTTATATTATTTTAAATTATAGTTGAACCCATTCATATTCTCAAGGACATTCCGTGAACGAATGATTTCTTTGACTCCTTCACGCACTTTCCTTACTATTAATTTGAGGTGAAAAATATGAGAGAAACATTTGAAATTGGTGAAATCGTTACTGGTATTTATAAAACTGGAAAATATATCGGTGAAATTACAAATAGCCGCCCTGGCAGTTACGTCGTAAAAGTATTAGCTGTTTTAAAACATCCAGTGCAGGGTGATTTACATAATGTAAAACAAGCTGATGTACCATTTTTCCATGAAAGACGCGCTTTAGCTTTCCGTGAACAGACGAACATTCCAGAGCAAATGGTGAAAAAATATGAAGGAGAAATCCCGGATTATAGAGAGTCACTAAAATTAGCATTAGAAACTCAAATGAATTCATTTTCTGAAGATGATTCACCTTTTGCAGGGCGTAGTCTAGAAACACTTCAGCAATTGAAGCAAGATTACAAACTCTAAAAAAACAAAACGACCAAATTACATATTGTGCAATTTGGTCGTTACTGTGTACTCACTTTCTTTAACACTTTCGAAAAATCAACAAGCTCGCCTAATGTTGGAGGTGCTGGTTTGACTAAATACTCTTTATCTTTTTCTACTAACTTAAAAATATTATATGTCGTCATCGCATCATCAAGCGCACAATGATGCTTTCCTGTTCCTACTTTTCCATACGCCTCAATCGCTTTCCACAATCCTGTTTGATTTCGCTCTCCAAAAAACTTCTTATACTCAAGCGATAAATCACGGAACTGTCCGAAGAATGGAAATACTACTCCCGCCATTTCGCAGTTATGCTTCAATACTTTCATATCCATATTTCCCCACGTTACAATTGTCGGTTTGCATCTCTTTTCATATTCGGCAAGTTTCTCAACAAGTTCATGAAAAGAAATTCCTTTGTCCACTACTTCTTGTTTAATTCCTAAAAATTTTTTACATCGATCCGTTAAGGACGGAAATGTTTTTGGCCTGACATGTGACGAATACGTATCTTCCACCTTACAACCAACAACTGAAACGAGTCCTACCTCAATAATTTCCGGAAAAAAACCTTTTGGTTTTTTTCTATGCTGGGGCATCGTAAACTCAAAGTCTAAAAATAAAAATCGTTGTTCATCCATACGATCCCTTCCTTATCATTTTTGTCATTCCTTTCTATTTGGCACTCCTACACGAACAAGCTCGAACGCTGATTCCATTTTAAATATTCGGATTGGATGTATCTTATATATATGTCAAATGCCCGCAAATATTTTAAAAAATAAGAAAAAATGACCTATGCAGAAAATATGACAAAATAGCCCCTTTCATTTACATCCGTCATTTTCCTACTTTATAATGACGTTATGTGTGTTTCTTCTAGAATATTTTTGACACACTAAGAAAAGTGAACGAAAGGAGATGAGAGTTTTGCACGAAACAACGCAAGAGCTCGCAAACTGGCAGTATTATTTTGCTATCGCAGTCTTTTTAATTACATATGCCATTATTATTTCTGAAAAAATTAACCGCGCTGTCATCGCACTTCTTGGTGCAGCACTCATGGTAATTGTGGGTGTCGTTGACTTACACAACGCCTTTACGAAACATATTGAATGGGGAACTATTACGTTACTCATCGGTATGATGATACTAGTAAACATTACAAGTAAGTCAGGGGTCTTCCAATACGTTGCCATTAAAGCTGCAAAAGGAGCTCAAGGAAATCCAATTAAAATTTTAATTTCACTTTCCTTACTTACCGCACTTGGCTCCGCATTTTTAGATAACGTTACAACAGTACTTCTTGTCGTTCCAGTTACTTTATCTATTACGCGCATACTGCAAGTAAATCCTGTTCCATATTTACTTTCTGAAATTATTTTTTCAAACATCGGAGGAACAGCAACATTAATTGGTGATCCACCAAATATTATGATTGGCTCTGCAAATAAGCATTTAGATTTCAATGCTTTCTTATTAAACTTAGCACCTATCGTAATTATTATCATTGCTGTTACAGCGACAATGCTTTACTTCATGTACCGTAAGCAATTAATTGCTGATCCTGTACAAGTTAAAAAATTAATGAGCTTAGATGAAAAACAATACATTAAAGATCCAGTATTAATGAAGAAATCTTTAACAGTACTTGGACTTACTATTGTAGGTTTCATGACTCATTCCATTTTCCATATTGATGCAGCTATCATTGCCTTAACTGGCGCTACTGTACTTATGCTAATCGGTGTGAAAGAACATGAAATCGAAGAGGTATTCGCTAGTGTAGAGTGGGTAACAATCTTCTTCTTCGCGGGACTATTCGTACTCGTTGGAGGACTTATCGACATCGGTCTTATCAAAATGTTAGCTCAAAAAGTAATTGGAATAACAGGCGGAGATATTTCTTACGCATCTATTCTTATTCTATGGGTATCTGGTATCGCCTCTGCAACAATCGATAACATTCCATTTGTTGCAACAATGATCCCACTTATTAACGATATGGCAGTCGGACTAGGTTTATCACCTTCTGACGCACAAATCGACGTACTATGGTGGGCATTAGCATTAGGTGCTTGCCTAGGTGGAAATGGAACATTAATCGGGGCTTCCGCTAACGTAATCGTAGCCGGTATCGCTAGCCGTGAAGGACATAAATTTAGCTACATGGACTTCCTAAAAGTCGGTTTCCCAATTATGATCGTTTCATTAATCATTTCTCACATTTACATTTACTTACGCTACCTTATGTAGTAATTAAGCGCCCTGCTAAGCAGGGCGCCTTTTTTCTGGAACAAAGCTCAATATATCAGCTATTTTCTCATTATATCGACCGCAACTCCAATTATATCGGCGGTTTTCTCATTATATCGACTTATCAACAAAAACGGAAAATCTACTCGTTATACCTCACCGGTTCATTCCGAATAATAAACAAATGAATCGGCAAGAAAACCGAAAATGTGATTGTATGAATGATAGTAAATAGTATGGCATTCATTCCGTATCTATCTAAAATAGCGTAGATGAGATAAATAGACAGCACAATCGACACAGCAATTGCTAATAAATGTATAATTGGCACAAAATTAAAGATGAAACACGCGACATATATACCGAATATTTTCCATCCTGCTTCTTCTTTCAAGAAATCTGGCAATTTATCTTTCGCTAAGTCACCCCATGTCTTACTATTTAAAAAAGGAATAAACGCAAGAACACCATCAGTTGCACCATCATTTTTCGCCATCGTATAAAGTGCAAAAGCCGTTAACAAATACGAAATAATGGCCCAAATTAAAACGACAAGAACGAACGCAAAACTAAGAGCAAAGAAACCTGCTAGTACGCCTTGATCTTCCATCTTATCCTCTCCTCTCTCTTCTCAACATATTTCATTAACCTACAAGTTATGTTTTAAAATTCATCCAAACCCTCTGTATAATAATATGAGAAAGACAATAAGAGAGGAGAACCTACTTATGCATCCATTTGTAAAAGCATTACAAGAGCATTTTACAGCTCATAAAAACCCTGAAAAAGCAGAACCGATGGCACGTTATATGAAAAATCACTTCCCTTTTCTCGGTATTCAAACTCCCGAGCGAAGACAATTATTGAAAGACGTCATTCAAATACATACTCTCCCAGATAAAAAGGACTTTCAAATTATCATACGTGAGCTTTGGGACTTACCAGAACGTGAATTTCAAGCTGCCGCACTCGACATACTACAAAAATATAGAAAACACATAAATGAAACTCATATCCCATTTTTAGAAGAACTTATTGTTACAAAATCTTGGTGGGATACTGTCGACGGCATCATCCCTACATTTTTAGGTGATATCTTTTTAAAACATCCAGAATTAATTTCCGCATATATTCCAAAATGGATTGCATCAGAAAACATATGGCTACAACGTGCTGCTATTTTATTCCAGCTGAAATATAAACAAAAGATGGATGAAGAACTCCTTTTCTGGATTATCGGACAACTGAACTCATCAAAAGAATTTTTCATTCAAAAAGCTATCGGCTGGGTCCTTCGTGAATACGCAAAAACAAGGCCTGATGTAGTTTGGGAATACGTTCAAACTAACAAACTCGCTCCGTTAAGTAAACGTGAAGCAATTAAGCACATTAAACAAACTTACGGAATAAATAACGAAAAAATAGGCGAGACTCTATCATAGATAGGCACGTTCCTCTATTGTGATTTAAAAAAGAACGTGATAGAATATGTTCATTATTATTAATATAAGTAGCGATGACGGACTTATAAGTACTTGCACAAAAGCGATTCAGGGATAGTGAAAGCCTGAAGCCGCAAGGAAACGGCAGTCTCGAGCAATACGTGATGAAAGTGGATGTGCGAAATGCGCATCAACTAGGGTGGAACCGCGGGTATATACAAGCTCGTCCCTAGGCAGAATTGCCTAGAGACGAGCTTTTTTGTATTTAATTTAAAAGCGGAGGTGACTCACTCAGAACAGGAGGGCATTGGAGCTCCTGACGAAGAGGCGCTTTTCGCCTCACAGGAAGGCGCGAAATGACCGACTGTTCTAGTCACCGGAGCTGGATAATTTAAAAGCGGAAGCGGCTCGTTCAAAATGTGAGGCGGAAATAGCTCGTTTCACAAGTATCCATCACGTCATCGCCAATACGTTAACTTTCAAAAGGAGGATTTTATTATGTATTCAATGGAACAAGTTGTAAACTTAGCGAAACATCGCGGTTTTGTTTTCCCTGGTTCTGAAATTTACGGTGGTCTTGCAAACACTTGGGATTACGGTCCACTTGGAATCGAATTAAAAAATAACGTTAAAAAAGCTTGGTGGAAAAAATTCATTCAAGAATCTCCATACAACGTTGGGTTAGATGCTGCTATCTTAATGAACCCAAAAACTTGGATCGCTTCTGGTCACGTTGGTAACTTTAATGACCCAATGATCGACTGTAAAAAATGTAAAGCTCGTCACCGTGCTGACAAATTAATTGAAGATGCATTAGATGCAAAAGGCATCGAAATGGTCGTTGACGGTCTTACTTTCGACCAAATGGCTGACTTAATGAAAGAACATGAAGTAAAATGCCCAGATTGCGGTAGTCAAGAATTCACGGAAATCCGTCAATTCAACTTAATGTTCAAAACATTCCAAGGTGTTACAGAGTCTAGCACAAACGAAATCTTCCTTCGTCCTGAAACAGCACAAGGTATTTTCGTAAACTTTAAAAACGTACAACGCTCTATGCGTAAAAAACTTCCATTTGGTATTGGCCAAATCGGTAAAAGTTTCCGTAACGAAATTACACCTGGTAACTTCACATTCCGTACACGTGAATTCGAACAAATGGAACTTGAATTCTTCTGTAAACCTGGTGAAGATTTAGAGTGGTTCGCATTCTGGCGTGAAACTTGTAAAAACTGGTTACTTTCACTTGGTATGACTGAAGAAAGCATGCGTCTTCGTGACCACGGTGAAGAAGAGTTATCTCACTACAGTAATGCAACAACTGATATTGAATTCAGATTCCCATTCGGTTGGGGCGAACTTTGGGGCGTTGCATCTCGTACAGATTTCGATTTAAAACGTCACATGGAACACTCTAACGAAGACTTTAACTATATTGATCCACAAACGAATGAGCGTTACGTACCATATTGCATCGAGCCATCTCTAGGTGCAGACCGTGTAACATTAGCATTCTTATGTGATGCATATGAAGAAGAGCAATTAGAAAATGATTCTCGTACAGTTCTTCGTTTCCACCCTGCTTTAGCACCATACAAAGCAGCAATCTTACCATTATCTAAAAAGCTATCTGAAGGTGCTACTGAAGTATTCGCAGAACTAGCTAAAGACTTCATGGTAGACTTTGACGAAACTGGTTCTATCGGTAAACGTTACCGTCGTCAAGACGAAATCGGTACACCATTCTGTATCACATATGACTTCGACTCAGTTGAAGACAAAGCTGTTACAGTACGTGACCGTGACACAATGGAACAAGTTCGTATGCCAATTAGCGAACTAAAAGGTTTCTTAGAGAAGAAAATCCAGTTCTAATTATAAAAAAGAGGCAGCTCATAAGAGCCGCCTCTTTTCTATTTTTCACGTTTTTCTTTAATTGCTACCGTACATCTTGAAATACATAATAAATCGTCATTTTCATCAATGATACGAATATCCCAAACCATCGTTGTTTGTCCTCTATGTATCGGTGTTCCGATCGCTGTTACAATTCCATCTTGCTTTGAACGAATATGGTTTGCGTTAATTTCTAATCCGAAACAAATACATTTTTCTTGATCAATTAAATTGTATGAACCAACACTTGCCACAGTTTCTGCTAAAGCAACAGATGCACCGCCATGTAAAAAGCCAAACGGCTGATGCGTGCGTCCATCCACCGGCATCGTAGCAACTACCTTATCTTCTGTCATTTCTAACAACTCAATTCCAAGCGAATCCATTAAAGTTTTTGACATATCGTTTCCCCCCTTCTCTCACTTTTAATTAAATGTATATTTTTACCTATTTACTTTCAAACTACCTATAACACTTATATAAGGAGGTTTCACCTAAATGAAACAAAAATTTTGTATACTACTGCTTATATTCTCCTTGCTGACTATTGTACCAAATTGTACGCATGCAGCCAAAGCATCTAACCTGACAATTGATGTTAAGACTGTAACGCAAAAAGGTAAGAAACCTTATATAGAATATCAAATTAATAGGCCTTCTTTTCACAATTTTTCTGATTCACAATTTCAAAATAAGCTGAATTCCTATTACCAAAATTCTACTGATAAATTTAAAAGTAAGTTAGAGAAAGAAGCGAAGAAATATTATAAAGAAACAGAAGGATCTAGCACACCTTTTCATCCATACATTGCAAATGTTGACTATAAAGTAGCTTTAAACAAACCACCTTTTCTCAGCCTATATGTGAATTACTATCAATATACAGGCGGAGCGCACGGACTTTATACGTGGAAGGCAAATACATTTGATTTAAACGAAAAAAAATTATTACACTTAGACGATCTATTTCAACAAGAGGATAAATATAAAGAAATAATTCGTACAGAGATTGTAAGACAAATTAAACAAAATGAAAGCATTTATTTTCCTGACGCAACCGAAAAGGTAATGAGCGCTAAAAAGTTCCACTACTTTTTAGAACCAGATAATCTCGTGATTTATTTCCCTTTATATGAAATTGCTCCTTATTCAAGCGGAATCCCACAATTTCGTATTCCATATACATTGCTGAGAGACTATTTAAAGTCTTCTTATCAAAATATTTTGATTGACAACAAGTAAATATTTTCGCTACGATATTGTTAACCTAAACACAACAGGGAGTTAACAATATGAGGAGATTTCATGTTTTAGATCTAGCATTGGCTGCCATGTTCGTCGCTCTTATGGCTATTGGTGCAAATATTGTATCTTGGGCACCATTCCTACAAATAGCGGGCGTTCCATTATCTATGCAACCATTTTTCGCAATTTTAGCAGGGCTTCTTCTTGGAAGTAGACTTGGGGCATTATCAATGACTGTTTATATGCTTGTTGGAGTAGCAGGTGCGCCAATCTTCGCTAACTTCAAAGCTGGATTTGGAGCACTTTTAGATCCTACTGGTGGTTTTATTATCGCATTTATTATCGTTGCTTACGTATCAGGAAAACTAGTGGAACGAAAAGAAAGACCAACATTCAGCACCTTTGCAATTGCTTCTTTCGCCGGAATCATTTTAACGTATATTATCGGTACTACTTATATGTACGGGGCAGTCAATATTTTCATGGGCGGTAATATGAGTTATAAAGCCGCTTGGATGATTATGATGTGGTTTGCAGTAAAAGATATTGCATTTACAATTATCGGCGCTATTATCGCACCTCGCATATACTATGCTGTACGCCGTTCAGCCTATCAACACTCTCATTCGACTATTTCATAATAAAAAGGAGTTGTTCCTATGGGAACAACTCCTTTTTATTATATTAAGACTCTTGCTTCGTTTGCTCATCTAAAATTTTCTTCATCATGACAAGCATATCATCACGTAATTCTGCGTGTTGCAATGCCATTTCAATTGTTGTTTGAACAAATCCTAATTTTTCACCAACGTCATAACGCTTTCCTTCGAAATCATACGCAAATACACGTTGAATTTCATTTAAGCTTTGAATTGCATCCGTTAACTGAATTTCGCCACCCGCTCCAACTTGTTGCTGTTCCAAGAACATAAAGATTTCAGGAGTTAAAACGTAACGTCCCATAATCGCTAAGTTTGAAGGTGCAGTACCTTGCGCTGGTTTTTCAACGAAATTACGAACTTGATAACGACGTCCCTCTTGCTCTAACGGATCGATAATTCCGTAGCGATGTGTTTCTGCCTCAGGAACAGTTTGTACACCAATAACAGAAGAAAGTGTTTTGTCATACTCGTCCATTAATTGACGTAAACATGGTGTTTCAGCTTGAACGATATCATCACCTAATAATACTGCAAATGGCTCATCACCGATGAATTTACGTGCACACCAAACAGCATGTCCTAGCCCTTTCGGTTCTTTTTGACGGATATAATGAATATCTACCATTTTTGAAGAAGCCTGTACTTTTTCAAGTAACTCATACTTTTTCTTTTCTAATAAGTTTTGCTCTAGCTCAAATGCATTATCAAAGTGATCTTCGATAGAGCGCTTTGTTTTACCAGTAACGATAATAATATCTTCGATTCCTGATTTCACTGCTTCTTCTACAATGTATTGGATAGTTGGTTTATCTACTATCGGTAACATTTCTTTTGGCATTGCTTTTGTTGCTGGTAAAAAGCGTGTTCCTAATCCCGCTGCCGGGATAATTGCTTTTCTCACTTTTTTCATGACAAATACCCTCGCTTTTCATTCTAATTCTCTCAGTAAGGTGCAAATTTATAACATTATCTCTTAATAATCCTCTACATCATACAAAACTATAAGAAAAGAGGAGGCCGTTCTCCGTTCTCCTCTTTTCCAATCAGTAGTACTCTATTCTATTATAAACGATTCATAATGTCTTCTTTAATAGTCAGTAACTTTTGTTCACTATTTTGTAAGGAATCATCTTGTACACCAAAGTAGAATTTAATTTTTGGCTCTGTGCCAGATGGACGTAAGCAGAACCAAGAACCATCTTCTAATTGATATTTTAACACATTTGATTTCGGTAAGTGAATCTCTTCCTTATTTCCATCTTGTAAAGTTGTAATGATGCTTTCCTTATAATCCTCAACCGCAACGACTGTGAAGCCAGCTACTTCTTTTGGAGGATTTGCACGGAATGTTGCCATCATCTTTTGAATCTGTTCAGCACCGTCTTTTCCTTTTAACGTTAACGATACAAGATCTTCACGGAAGAAACCATACTTCTCGAATACTTCTAATAGACCATCATATAACGTTTTGCCTTGCGCTTTGTAGTATGCGGCTACTTCACATGCAAATAAGACAGATTGTACCGCATCTTTATCACGGCAGAATGGACGGATTAAATAACCATAGCTTTCCTCATAACCGAATTGGAATTCATATTGTCCACTTTCTTCATACTGTTTAATTTTCTCACCGATAAATTTAAACCCAGTTAACGTATCAACTGTATCCAAACCGTATGCTTTTGCGATTGTGCGGCCAATTTCAGACGTTACGATTGTTTTTAGAACAACACCGTTTTCCGGAAGAGTCCCGTTTTCTTTCTTTTGTGACAATAAGTAATCGAGCATTAATGCACCTGTTTGGTTACCAGTTAATACTTGAAACTCACCATCGTGATTACGAACTGCTACGCCTAGACGGTCTGCGTCAGGATCAGTTGCAATTAACACGTCTGCGCCAATTTTTTCACCGTCACGAATTGCATACTCAAACGCTGCATGCTCTTCTGGATTCGGCGATTTTACTGTAGAGAAGTTTGGATCTGGTAACTCTTGCTCTTTCACAACCGTTACATCTGTAAATCCAACTTCTTCTAGGCCACGGCGTACAGAAATATTTGACGTTCCGTGTAATGGAGTAAAGACGATTTTTAAATCTTTACCAACTTTTTGTACCATTTCTTTATTAATAATGACATTGTTCAATTCTGCTGCATATGCATCATCTACTTCTTGTCCAATTATATGTAATAAACCGTCAGCTTTTAATTGCTCCACATCAGCAACTTCAACTGTTAATTCATCTTTCACTGCATTTACGTAGCTAATTAACTCATCAGCTTCTTTTGGAGGCAACTGCCCACCATCTTCACCATATACTTTATAACCGTTATATTCAGGTGGATTATGACTCGCCGTAAGAACGATTCCACTTACTGTATGTAAATGACGAACTGCGAAAGAAAGCACTGGCGTTGGACGTAAGCTTTCAAATACATATGTTGTAATACCGTGTGCACCAAGTGTAGCAGCTACTTCCATTGCAAATTCAGGTGATTTATGACGAGAATCATACGCTACAACAACACCACGTTTTTTCGCTTCTTCACCTAATTTTTCAATAAAACCTGCTAATCCTTTTGTTGCTTTACGAACTGTATATACATTTAAACGATTCGTACCAGCACCAAGTTCACCGCGCATACCACCTGTACCAAACTCTAAGTTTTTATAGAAGCTATCTTCAATCTTCTTCTCATCTTGTCTCATGTTTTCTAGCTGTTCTTTTAATTCTACATCTAATTCTGCATATGAAAGCCATCGACTAAATTCTTGTTTCCAATTCATCCTTCTATCTCCCCTCACGTGTCATAACTTCATTATATGAAAAAAACAACCTGTATCTCAATATTTTTTAAAATCCAGCAGGATTTTACTATAAATATTTGTATACACTATGGTTAAATACTCCACCAAAGGGAATGAGGATTATGCATGAATGGGGCTTGTCAGAAGAGCTCAAAATAAAAACAAAGCAGATGATCGAAATTGCCGAAAAAGAATTATCAAATATGAGACAAGCAATCGATAAAGAAGATGAATGTATTTTATGTAAAATGGAAGATATTCATCATATGTTAACGAACGTACAGACGTTAGCGGCTACATATTATATTCAAGCATACTTATCACCTTATACGGAAAGTTCGCATTTTATCACAACAGCTGTTCAACATTTAAGCACCCGAAAACACGGTGCTCTTATTGTTGTGGAACGAAACGATATTCTTGATTCTTTCATTCAAACTGGAACGACACTAAACGCACACTTAACCGCTCCACTACTCGAATCAATTTTTTATCCAGGTAATCCTCTTCATGACGGAGCCGTTCTTATTAAAAATAATCATATTGTCTCAGCTGCTAATATTCTTCCGTTAACAAAAAGTACAGAGATTGATTCTGAGCTAGGAACACGCCACCGAGCCGCAATTGGTTTATCAGAGAGAAGCGATTCCCTTATATTAGTTGTCTCTGAGGAAACAGGGCGTACTTCATTCGCTTTAAATGGAAATTTATATACGATTTCTTTATAAGGCGAATCTTTCACTATGTAACACTTTTTGGGACAGTACAATAGTAAATGAAATTATATCGACGTTTCGACAAAGAACATTGACTTACTGACAAAAATTCACAATAGTCGTACCGTATCAATAAGAAAAGACTGTCCCAAAAATTTGAGACAGCCTTTTCTTCAAAAATTATTCTTCTCCGAAACGTTCAACAAGTGTTGCAAGTGTACGAACCATCGCACCTGTTGCTCCAGCCGGGCCTAAATCATGTGCACCTGTTGTTTCAGATGTTCCAGCGATGTCTAAGTGCACCCATGGTGTCTCTTCTGCAAATTCACCTAGGAATGTACCTGCCATAACCGCATGTCCTTCACGACCTGGTGAGTTATTTAGATCAGCAAATTTACTGTTTCGAACACGTTCTTTATCACGCTCAAAAATCGGTAATTGCCAAATCGGCTCATCCGTTTCCATTGATGCTTCTAACACTTGTTCAAACAACTCTTCATCGTTCGTCATTGCACCTGTTGTATGATTTCCAAGTGCAACAATCACACCACCTGTTAACGTTGCAACATCAACAAGGTAATTTGCACCAAGTTTCTTCGCATACGTAATGCCATCAGCTAATGCTAGACGACCTTCTGCATCCGTATTTAATACTTCAATTGTTTTTCCGCTCATAGATGTAATAACATCATCTGGCTTAAATGCTGTACCACTTACAACATTATCAGTTGATGGAATCACAGCAATTACATTTTGCTCAGGGCGAAGTTCACCGATGATTTCCATCGCACCAAGAACTGCTGCTGCACCACCCATATCTCCCTTCATACCAACCATGCCTTCACGAGGTTTTAAAGAGTAGCCGCCTGTATCATATGTAATCCCTTTTCCAACAAATCCAATTACATCCGTCCACTCTTCTTTTCCTTTATAAATAAGAGCGATCATTTTTGGTGGCTCTGTAGAACCTTGGTTTACTGCAAGTAATGCACCCATACCAAGCTCTTCCATCTCTTCTTTCTCAAGAACTTTATAGTCCATATCGTATTTTTCAGCTAACTCAACTGCATACTCAGCAAGCTTTGTCGCTGTTAATACGTTTGGCGGCATGTTCACAAGTGTACGAGCTGAATTTGTTGCACGTCCATGCACATATCCAACTGTTAATGCCGCTTCAATTTCTTGCGCATCTTCTGCCGTAATAGCGATAAGCTTTTCTAGCTCCACACTTTCTTTTTTATCCGTTTTATATGTTTGTAATCCGTATGTGCCAAGGCAATATACTTCAGATGCAATATGAGCTACATCAATCGCGTCTAATTTCTCCGTTACGAAAGAATCAAGTAAGATTGCTGCATCTTGTACTTTTGCCACTTGTAACGATTTAAATGCTTTACTAAGAGCTGCACGTAACGTTTCTGTTGTATATGACTCTTTCTTACCTAAACCAACAAAATAATAACGTTTAACATTTGTTTTTCCTAAGCTATGTACTTTTGAAATGGCTTTCTTCTTAGCAGAAAGTTCTTTTTCTTCTAATAAAACTTGTAATTGTCCCTCAAACGCTTTGTCCAGCTCTTGTACAAAACTGCTCGTTTTATCTTCTTCAAATAAGGCAACAATTACTGCTTCATGACTTGCTAATTCTTTTTGTACTTGAAACATGTTCAGACCCCCTAAATTTCTCTACGCCTATTATAACTATATTTTCGATAAAATGCGACAATTCTAACTTTTATCATCTCATATAAAGTGAAACTTTAATCAGTGGGGGCCATCCCCCACTGATTATTAGCCCACACCAATCGGGATAAAGATGCTACCTCCAATATATTCTATGGTGAAATAAGACAAGAAAAAAAGTCTAGTGTTATTGCCACTAGACTATCTTTGTTTTAAATATTGACCACGAAACACCTGCATCGTTTCATCTTGGTTTAACATCGTTAACTGTTCTTCCGTAAACTTGCCATCTCCGACTTTCACTACATATACGTTTACTTTTTTCTTGCCCCATTGACTATACACATCTTGAACCGTATCGTAATACAAATCAAGCCTATTTCCTTTAATAGCGCCGCCTTTATCCGCTACAACTCCATATCCGTAACCTGGTACAAATAAAATTGTTCCAATTGGGAATACACGTAGATCAGCAGCTATCGTAGAATATAAATCTCTTTTCGCTTTGACACCTGAATATGTAATACCATACTCTGGATGCCCCGGCCTCTTACCAGTCGACTCAACACCTGATGTATAGCCGGTTGCAGTCATTTCTATAACACGATATTTAGACCAGTCATTTGCCTGTTCTAAAGCATTTATCACTTCTTTACTCGGAGCAACTTTTTTCTCAATTTCTGCTGCATGTACTTCTTTTGCACTCGTTTCTTCATATGATTTTATAATTTCTAATAAAGAAACTCCTGTGAAAGCCTTCCATGTTACGCATAATGCGAATGCAAGTAAACAAGTCATCATAATGCGAATACAATATCGTTTTAACATTTTTATATTCCACACTCCTTCATCGTTAATCATTCCCTATACGATAAAGAAATATGCAAAAGAAAATCCCCAATGAAATTGGAGATTAAAACATTTGATACCCACTTTTCCGAAGTTTCTTTATTACAACTCCCGCTAAAGCTGCTCCTACTAATCCAGTAGATAAAATAAACATATCTGCTTGTCCTAAATGCGATACACTCGTTCCAAATGAAGAAAATGTTTCTTTTGGTTTTGAAAAATAATCCCATACACTTGCTTTATTAATAATAAGCATACAAATAATTGGATAAACAATAACCATTACCCATGTAGCCCGCAAAATCATGTTGAGTAAAAATCCAATGCCAAAAAACAAAATAAAGAACAACATCATTGAAATAAGTAGTACCGGTATACTCACTTCTTCTCCCTCTCCTTCGCATACGCCGTAAACACATGATAAGCCGTGTAACCAAATTGCTCTCCTGGATTTAATGTTTTATCCATCTCAAGATGCGACTCTGCTCTTCCTTCTAATAAATATTTAATGAGTACAGAAGTATTTTGATCATCTGCAATATTTTCTGGGCGTAAAAAAGCTACTTCCGACAATTCTTTCTCCTGTACAATAACGTCTTCTCCCTCTGGCTCTAAAAGAAAAATAATCATATTATCGCTAATTTCATTACGAATAACACCCGAACGAATACCGATAATCCCCTTTACATGAGCAACAATGCCTGTCTCTTCTAAAATTTCACGTTTCACAGCTTCATCAACAGTCTCACCTTCATTAACAAAACCAGCTGGTAAAGACCATTGCCCTTTCAATCCACCGTATTTCTTCTTAACGAATAGCCATCTCCCATCTTTTGTAGCTACTAAGCCACTGACAGCTAACCACACTTTTCCTCGCTTCCCCATGATGTAACCTCCTCCACCAAAACGGACAGAATATTCTTTCTTTTTTTATATATTATACTATATTTTTAAATACACTGTGACTTTTCCTTTCTTAGAGTAATATCAACTTCCATATTTTTGATATAATGTTAATAAAGAACTATACGGAAGGAGAAGAAAACGAAACAGTGGCTTCGCGAATCTGCATTTTCTTTCACCGGAAACGCGTATTATACAAAAAAAAGCAGAAACGGCTCATAGCCGTTTCTGCTTTTTCTACTATATATTAAAAGAACTTTAATTTACCTTTTTTAAGAACTAATAAAGGTCCACCAAGTAAGAATAGGTAACGGTTATCGATTACTTTCTTCATAAAGGAAGCTTTCCAACCTGTTAACTTTTTACCCATAACAACGCCCATTGCATCGTCATGACCTAATGAACATACAGATCCTTTATTATCAAATGCGAATTTTTTCATTTCACCTTTGCCACGAACTAATACAGTTAAGTTGTGTGCGATGTTATAACCTTGTTGAATTGCAATTTGTGCTGTTGGTGGGTATGGACGGTTAATCTCTTCATTGATAATTAACGCTGCGTCACCAACCATGAATACATCTTCATGACCTGGAGCATGCATAAACTCATCCACTTTAATACGTCCGCGCATTGCTTCAAATCCAGACTCTTCTACAATACCGTTACCACGAACACCTGCAGCCCAAACTACAGTTTCAGATTTAAGAAGTTCAGAATCATCACCGTTTGCAACAATAATACCTTCTTCAGTTGCTTCTTTAATTGCTGTACCGATGCGGAATTCTACACCTTTTTTCTCAAGTTGTTTTACGGCGTATTCTACTAGTTCTGGATCAAAACCAGGAAGTGCCGTTGGAGCAGCCTCTACACAGATGATGCGTGCTTTTTCACGTGGAATATCGTACTTTTTGCAAAGTTCAGGAATACGATTTGCAAGCTCACCTACGTACTCGATACCAGTAAATCCAGCACCACCAACAACGATTGTTATTAACTCATCGCGTTTTTCAGTCGCATATTGAGCGAATTTTTCTTCCATATGCTCACGAATTTGACGAGTTGCATTAATGTTAGTGATTGAGAATGCATGCTCTTTTAATCCTTTAATTCCGAACGTTTCTGATTCGAAACCAAGTCCGATTACTAAGTAATCATACTCTAATTCACCATTTTGTAAGATAATACGTTTTTCAGCAGCTTTAATTTCTACTACTGTATCTTGTACAAAGTTTACTTTATTTGTATCGATAACGTCTTGAATATCTAGACAGATTTTATCATCCTGTAATGTACCAGCTGCACTTTCATGTAACCAAGTTGCTTGGTAGTGATAGCTGTTGTTGTTTACTAACGTAATTTCAGCTTCACTTACAGATAATGTTTTTTGCAGACGAACAGTCGTAATCATCCCACCATAACCTGCACCTAAAACTACGATTTTTGGAGTCTTCACCAAATCACAACCCTTTTCTTTATATAATAGTAATGAAAAATAATACCAAGTACTAAAATCTCTATTTGTCAAGAATGTGGAATTCATCACATTCTATATCGTAACAAAACGCAGTCAAAAAATCGTACGAAATTTGTCATAGAAAATTAACATAATACTTCCCTATATTAGTCGGTTTTATTCTAGAATTCAAGCGTCTGGGGAATTATCAATATTTTAAAATAACATAGCGTTTTCAAGGGTTTTCCATCCTTTTTTTCATGTATTTTCCTTTCGCTATATTTTATACAATTCTAAAACGTCTATGCACAAACTTACTTATAATTCAGTCGTTTTCAGAAGTATTATTAACTGAAGTATGCTATCATTTATTTTGAAAGTGTCATCATTTGCAGGATTTTCGTGTACATATGAACAATATATGAAATCAATATTAATTTTCCATCTATAGGGGGAATGAAAGTGACAGAAAATCAAAAAGTTTACGACATAACAATAATTGGTGGTGGCCCAACAGGACTATTCACTGCATTTTATGGCGGAATGAGACAGGCAAGTGTAAAAATTATTGAAAGCTTACCTCAACTTGGTGGACAATTATCCGCACTATATCCTGAGAAATACATTTATGATGTAGCTGGATTCCCGAAAGTACGCGCACAAGAGTTAGTTGATAACTTAAAAGAACAAATGAAGAAATTCGATCCAACTGTTTGTTTAGAAGAAGCTGTTGATACGCTTGAGAAACAAGCCGATGGCATCTTTAAACTTGTTACTAATAAACAAACTCACTATTCTAAATCTGTCATTATTACTGCTGGTAATGGTGCTTTCCAACCACGCCGCTTAGAATTAGAAGGCGCAACAAAATACGATAAGAAAAACTTACATTATTTCGTTGATGATATGAATAAATTTGCTGGAAAACGTGTCGTTGTATTTGGCGGCGGTGACTCAGCAGTAGACTGGACAATGATGTTAGAACCGATTGCAGACAAAGTTACAATCGTCCATCGCCGTGATAAATTCCGTGCACATGAACATAGTGTAGAAAACTTAATAAATTCCCGCGCAGAAGTAAGCACACCGTATGTTCCAATTGAACTTATTGGTGATGACACTATTGAGCAAGTCGTTCTTCAACACGTAAAAACAGAAGAAAAAGTTATCATCGATGTTGATGACGTAATCGTAAACTACGGCTTCGTTTCTTCTCTTGGTCCAATTAAAAACTGGGGCTTAGACATTCAAAAGAACAGCATTCTCGTGAATTCGAAAATGGAAACAAATATTCCGGGCATTTACGCTGCTGGTGACATTTGTACATATGAAGGAAAAGTAAAACTCATTGCTTGTGGCTTCGGAGAAGCACCGACAGCAGTAAACAACGCAAAAGCTTACTTTGATCCAAACGCTAAACTTCAACCAATGCATAGCTCAAGTATGTTTTAATATAGAAATAAAAAGAACTCCTTTCACGTATGGAAGGAGTTCTTTTCTTTCTTATAAAGATTCTTAATCCAAATTATCTCAATCCTTTAAACTGCTAATAGTAAAGCACTCCCTCATTTCATACTCTCTCCTAAAAAAACACTACTTTTTTCCAAAAATATGTTACAATAAAACAGAACGAATGTTCTTTGTTTAATAAAGGGGGTTTTACAATGAAAGAACCTATTATCGTAAAAAAAGAAGCTTTCCGGGCTATCGGCGTTTCTATTACGACGACAAACGAAGAAGAGGCGTCTACTGAAGGAAAAATTCCAAAGCTTTGGGATCGCTACTTCCAAGAACAAATCATGCATCACATTCCAAATCAACAAACAAAAGAAACATATTCCTTCTATTCAAACTATGAACCAGATGAAACTGGTACATACAAATTTACAATTGGCATGCCCGTTTCTTCATTAGAAGATGTTCCTGAAAATATGACAGCTTTAACAATACCTGCCGCAACGTATGCAGTATTTACAACAAGAAAAGGCCCTGTATCCGAAGTTATTTGTGAAGCTTGGGAATATATTTGGCAATGGTCGAAAGAAAACAAACGTGCTTTCACAACAGACTTTGAGCTTTATGACGAAAGAGCAATGGATCCAAATAACGCACAAGTAGATATTTATATTGCATTAGCTTAAAAAAAGGTGCCCTTCGGCATCTTTTTTTGTCGTTAAATAGCCACTGGGCAAATTCATTATTATTGTCTACAATGAGAAAGTGCAGTATAGAAATATTAGAAACTGTATAAAACGATTGTTAATAGGTTTTAGTCTAAAATTGGTACATAGAAAGGAAGCAATATGGAGGAACTACAACAAAATAAATCTGCTTTAGAAGGAAGCGGAAAGCCGTTATTGAAAAATACGAATTTCCTTTTTCTTTGGGCAGCTACTCTCTTTTCAAGTTTTGCTTTAGCCTTTTTTACTTTTTCACAAACATGGTACATAGCAAAAACATTAAACCTTGAGGCTTCACTCGGTATTGTTTTCGTGGCACTTAGTGTCCCAAGGCTCGTTTTTATGATTGTCGGCGGCGCAGTAGCTGATAAATTCCCGAAAAAAAACATTATGTTTTACTCTAATATTATTCGTGCTATTCTTGTCGCAACCATTCTCACATGGTTCATCGTCGGTGATGTAACACTATATACATTTGCTTTATTCGCTTTATTCTTCGGACTTGCTGATGCTTTCTTCTGGTCCGCAGACGGATCTATTCTGCCTGAACTCGTAGAAAAAAGCCGTTTAACACAAGCGAATTCACTTACACAAATGACAAACCAAGGATCGGTTATCTTGGGTCCTGTACTTGGCGGAATTCTCATTAAATTTACGAACTATGAAACAATTTTTTCTATTACAATCCTGCTACTTATTATCGCTGCAATACTCGTTCAAAAAATACAATTTACAGTGCCCGAAAAAACTGAAACAGATAAAGGCATGTTTACTTCTATTAAAGAGGGAATTTCATATGTAAAAGAATCACCATTTCTTTCAACTTTCCTTATTTGTAGCGCCTTTTTAAACTTATTTTTAATCGGTCCGATGCAAGTAGGCTTCCCACTCTTCGTCAAAAACGTGCTGCACGGTGACTCACTCCAGTTTAGTTACTTAGAAGCAGCTGTTGGTGGCGGGATGGCAATAGGCGCTGTCATTGTCGGATTAAAAAATATTAATCGTAGACGCGGGTTATTTTGTATTATCATGATGCTACTGTCTGGTGTATTCTTCCTATCCATCAACTTTAGCACCGTACTCTGGCAAGCATTATTAGCTGGAATGTTTTACGGCATTACAATTGCAATGGCTATCGTTCCACTTATGGCAATGATTCAATCAACAGTAAAAGAAGAAATGATGGGACGCGTTATGAGTTTACTCATGCTTTCATCAATGGGATTCATCCCGCTCTCTTACGCATTTACATCGCTTGCACTTGGGATAGGCATTCCAATTGTAACAGTTATGAAAAGCGGTGCAATTGCCGTTATCGTCTTCGTACTATTTGTAGCAATTCGTGTTCCAGTTGTAAGGAAATTCGATTAGTCACCGAGAGTCATGTATTATACGCATGACTCTTTTTTAAATGGATCGAATAACGGTATCCCCTTACTCCGCCTCAAAGCCGCTCCCCATTCTAATCCAATTTCTAAAAATAAATCTCGCATCGTACTATACAAAAGCGCTCCAACATCTTTACGAATTTCTCCGTACTTATACGCCCTCACAACACTTTTCACCCGCCAAATTAAATTTCCATGCACTTCTTCATCAGCTAAAATCTGCTCTAATAAAACACATTGCTCTAGTAATCCGCTTTTTTTATAAGCAAGCTCTACTTTACTCCAAAGTGTATTAATCTTCTTCGGATGACTCGTCATCGGTATAAGTGCGTATATAAAAGGCTTTGGTATATCATGGCGACAATACGTCTCATCAAGCTCGTACGTTATTACTCTTTTCTCTTTTATTTGTGGAATGTTTTTAGAAAGAATTGTTTCCCTCTCATTTTTTTGCTCATTTCCACTACAGCCATCTGTACGATCACCACTTTCACATTCGGACATTTCCATGCGGTCATCCATACGGTCAATCGCAGATTTAAGAAATACATATAAGTTAGCACTATATCCGCCGCGCTTATGCCTCTCTTTTGTCGCAATACGCTTTACAATTCCCATTTCTTCTAACTTTGCAATCGAACGGCGTACAGTACGAATACTCTTTCCGATTTTCTTCGCAATCGTCTCCATTAATGGACAAGCAACACCAACGGTTTCGTTCTTTTCATTAACCGCATACTTTCCTAAAAAATGAATAACGAAAGTATCTGTCTTATTTAGTTGAAACTGATAGCATTTAAAAAGTTGTTTTTGATATGCATTAAACTCCTCTTTACTTCGAAATTCACTATATGGTTTCATTAAGTTATATAAGTTTCCCATTTTTATCACCTCATCTATATGTAGGAAACAAAAATGGAATTTGGCGTGATATTTAATATTTTTTTATTGGAGATGAAAATATGATCGTAATTAGCGCTTGTTTAGGTGGTATCGCTTGTCGGTATGACGGCAACGATAATCTTGTTTCCAAAATAGAGGAGTTATTACAAAGAGAAGATACTATCCTCGTTTGTCCTGAAGTATTAGGAGGATTGCCAACACCTCGTCCTTCAGCTGAAATTATTGGTGGGAATGGCGATGACGTTTTAGATGGAAAAGCAAAAGTGATGACGAAGGAGGGACAAGATGTCACGGAGGCTTTCGTGCATGGTGCTTATAAAGCATTAGAACAAATAAAAGATTTAAATCCAGAATATATTATTTTAAAAGAGCGTAGTCCATCTTGTGGTAGTTCTACTATTTACACAGGAGAATTTAACGGCAATAAACAAACTGGTTACGGGGTAACAACAGCTTTATTTAAAAGAAATGGATTTAAAGTCATTTCAGAAGAAGATTTTGAGAATGAAAAAAGGAATTGACTACGCTCGTCAATTCCTTTTCCTCATTCTTTATTTCACACCTAATTTTTCTTTCACTTTCGCAGGAAGCTCGTCTTTCTTCACTTCTTCCCAAGCCGTTACACCTTTTTTATCTGAGTAGTATACGCGTAGAAATGCTTCTTTACGAAGGTTTTTTTGTGCATTAAATTCTAATTCTTTTTCTTTACCATCTTTATCAAAACCAGTTAGCTTATATTGGTAATCTTTATATCGCTCACCATTATCAGATTTACCATTATACTCTTTTCCATCTACTGTAATTTGAACGTAGTACTCATCTTTCCCCATGCGGTTTAAATCACAGCCAACTAAAAGGCTTGCAAATACGACTAAAATACTAAAAAGTGCGATATATCTCTTCAATTCCTTCACCTCATATGTTTTCTTATATTGTCATATTAAAGCCTTCGCTCTAAAGAAAAAATTCAAAAACATGACATGAACATTACACTTTTGTAAGATAGTAAAAAATCGTATGTACAACCACTCAAATATAGTTATTTCTTCACTCTAGAAATCGTTATTCCATCACCAATCGGAATCAGTACAGATTCTAAATTTGGATGGTTTGCTACCATTTCGTTAAATTTCTTCATAACTTCTGTATAGCGTTTTTGTTCCGCACTTTCATCTACTACACTACCACCAGCTAAAACATTATCCATAACAATTAATGCACCAGGCTTAGCAAGTTCAATGCAGTACGTTAAGTAATTTTCATTTGACTCCCTTTTGACATATTTTAATTTAACCGACTACAGGTCACTTACCTTCTAAACAAACTTTTGTTCATAGTTGCCCCTATATAACCTTGTTTTATCCAGTCTTCTTCTCTTCGTCCGTCTTAAATTCTCCCGATGGCTCTAGCGTTGCAATCCATCTTCCACTACCTGCGTAACAGTTCCATTCGGTTCGAAGATTACACGTAATGTTCCTTCGCCACCATAACCAGTATAACTGTATACTGAATACGATTTATATTTCTCAATGATATGTGGCTGTCCAATCGCAGCTTTTACCTGATTTGCAGGCATACCTTTTTTGATTTTCAAATAGTCATTATAGCCTACTACCGCCGAATCGTTATTTACATCTTTATACCACGGTACACGGTCGTTTTTTTCTTCATATTCCTTCGCAGGCTCTTCACTACGTTTCGTAGATAACTGATTCTCTTTGTCCGCATCCCTTGTCGCAGTACGTTCAATATTCACAACGTAGCCATACGTATTTAATTCAACCATAATTTCATATGTACCATCCGTATCCTTTTCAGTATAAAATACGCGTTTTTCATTGTTATTATAATGTTTTAGGTTCTCACCACCGTAGTCAATCTCGTTAAGAATGTCCGTATATGTCATGCCTTCCTCAATCTTTTTGGCTTCGTCACTAGAAATATAACGCTTCTGTGACGATGGAGCGTCCTCATATTTAATGCTGTCACGTTTGCTCGTAGTCATAGGCGTTTCCTTCTGTTCTTTTAGTACTTCCGCTTCCGTCTTCACCTGTTGCTTTGCTCCCGCTTTTGTTAATGCATCTGTATCGTTAGAACATGCTCCAAAGATTGACGCTGTAGCCAACGCCATCCCTAATAAAAGTACCTTCTTAAATGACTTCATTGTAATTCCCCCTGTATTTTTTAATGTCTAGTAACCTGTGCATTTTAATTAATATGGTACTAGTCCCTGCTATACAATTTGATATGCTTTCCCCCTTCATGCCTTCTCTTTACTCTTCTTTTGACGTATAAAACTACCTATCATATCTCTAATAAGCGATGCGGCTACAGCTAGTCCGAATATAACTGCCAATTCTCCCGCATATACATTGCCGATTGCCTTCGTTACAAACATTAATATTAATGCGATTAATATTAGGATAGTTCCGCCATTATTCTATATTACTATTACATAATCTCTTTTTAAACGAATAATATGGTTATATAGTCGTCAACCCTCCGCATGTGTTCTCGAAATAATAATATTCAAAGCCCGTTACAAGGTTAACTTTGCATACATTTTCTTTTTTAACGCCAAAATAAAAGACCTTCCTAACGATTTCATTTCATCGCTAAAAAGGTCTTTTTCTATTTCGGCTAAAAACTTAGCACTCTTTTGGCTCACCAGCATTCAATGCTGTACGGAAAGATGACCCACATGATGCGATTTCATTTGGATTATCAATTGTAAATTATGCGTTTAGTTTAAGGGAGATTAAAAAATGATAAAATAAAGCATAAAAAATTAGGAGTATATGATAAATAATCAAACCTGTCCTTGTTGCGGTTATAAAACATTAGAAGAACGTAATAATTAGGAAACATGTCCAATTTGTAAGTGGAATGATGATGAAGTTCAGGTGGTTTCCCATGATATTCGTGGTGTAAATAAAGAAATTGGAAGCCAATAGATGAAAAATAATAATTCCTTATTCAACTAACGCATGCATGAGTTGAACAACCTTAGTTAGGCTACTTCGTTAGCCATTTTTTAGTATCAACTGGCAGTTTAGTTTTCAATATGTGAAAAGGGATTTCTAAGTAAGTGATTGAATATATATTTATTGTTTACTCATTTTTGGTAGGTTCCTTTATGGGAAATAAGCTTTACTGTATTCCTGTACTTTGCACGGTTCTATAATAACTTATAGTGGTGCTGTAACGGGATTTCCTATAGTGCGATAATGTATTTTTTAATTCATTTATTATAGAAATTGCAACTCTCTTCCTCAAGAATTATTTCTTTTGGGTGAAAGTTTTTTTATTATATAAGTTTCATTCTGTCATCATTTAAAGTTTTCGAGAGGGGAAATTATATGCATCCTATTTTATTAGATGTTCCGTTACAAATAGAAACAGACAGACTAATTCTTCGAGCACCACTTCAAGCTGGTGACGGGAATGTAGTATACCAGGCTATTAAGGATTCAATTAATGAGTTAAAGCAATGGTTGCTTTTATTCCAGTCAATTCCTACTGTTGAAGAAACAGAAATTATCCTAAGAAATGCGCATATAGATTTTTTGAAAAGAGAAAGCTTTCGCTATCTTATCTATCATAAGGGGACTAATGATTTTATTGGAACTGCTAGCCTTCACGGAATTAATTGGAAGATTTCTAAATGTGAAATTGGCTACTGGATTAACACGCAATTTAGTGGCAATGGATATATGACAGAAGCAGTAAGTACGTTAACAAACCTTGGATTTCAGTTATTCAAATTTAGAAGGATTGAAATACGATGTGAATCTAATAACACTAAAAGTCGTACGATCCCTGAAAAACTAGGTTTTGAGCTTGAAGGGATATTACGTAATGAAGATCTTTCAGCTGACGGTAAAAAACTAACTGATACCTGCATCTATGCAAAGATAAATTAGATTAAAATTTGAAAATTCCTTGTACAACTAAAACATGCGATAGTTGTACAACATATCTAAAGGTCGGTTTCCAAATTTGGAAGGCGGCTTTTTTGATTTTTTATAACGAACGGTGTCATAATGAACTACGCAAAAAGGGATTAAAATTCATGCATTAAACGTAGGACTACTGGAAAATACGATGATGGGGCGCTTCTTTATTCAAACACTGTTAGCAGTTGCGGATATTTTGGGCTAGCATTCACCATCTTTGTAATACTCTTTTTCTTTTTTTACGGCAAAAGAAAAGACCTCCCTAACGATTAAAATCCATCGCTAAGAAGGTCATCACCTTCCACAACCGTATATTGAACGTTTTAGGGTCGTTTATCTCCCAAAAGATATTTGTTTTCTTGCGATCCGTAACCCTCCGATTCAGTTTCCGCCTAGACTAACGAAATGAAAAGACTTAGCACTCTTCCGGCTTACCAGCATTCGACGCTGTACGGAAAGATGATCCACATCCGCATGATGCAATTGCGTTTGGATTGTCGATTGTGAATCCACCGCCAAGCATAGATTGTTTATAATCAATTTTTACTCCTTTAACAATTGGAGCACTTTCTTTATCGATAACAAATTCAACACCGAAAAACTCAAGAACTGTGTCGTCTTCTTTTGGTTCTACTTCAAATCCTAAGCCGTAAGAAAGACCACTACATCCGCCGCCGTGTACAGCAAGGCGCACGTACTTCTCTCCATCTTCAGCATCTTTTAACATATCTTTAATTTGAAAAGCTGCTTGTTCCGTTACTTCAATCATGAAATACACCATCCTTTCTGTTCTTATTCTATTATACATCTTTACGCTTCTATCTTGTACTCATACACTCCGCGGCAAATTACTTCCGCAGGTCCCTTCATTAACACATTCCCTTCTTCTGTCCATGCGATCATTAAATCGCCGCCAGCTAAATGAACCGTAATTTCCTTACTACGTTCCATTTTCCCATTTAAAATAGCTGCAACGACAGCGGCGCATGCTCCTGTCCCGCAAGCTTGTGTTACACCAGATCCACGTTCCCAAACGCGGAAGTTCATCTCTTCATCGTTTAAAATCTCGATGAACTCAACATTTACTCGCTCTGGGAACATTTCATGCGTCTCAAGAACTGGACCTAACGTTGTAAGAGGCGCCTTTTCTACATCATCAACAAAAATAACCGCATGCGGGTTCCCCATTGAAACAGCTGTAAATGCATAACGGTGATTATTGTATAAGAAGTTTTCACGAATAAATGGTGTTTCTCCTTCACCAAGCATCGGGATCTCTTCACGTGTTAAACGAGGTGCTCCCATGTCAATTTTAGCTAATGTAACTTTTCCATCCTCTACCGTTACTTCTGCCGTAACAATACCCGCTAACGTTTCAATTGTGAAAACTGTATCTTCTACTAGTTTATGCTCATACGCATATTTCGCTACGCAGCGTAAACCATTTCCACAGCTCTTTCCTTCTGAACCATCGTTATTAAACATACGCATTTTTACTGGTGCCACGTCAGAAGGGCAAATTAAAATCATTCCATCTGCGCCAATACCAGTATTAATATTTGAAACCTTTTCCGCTACAAGAGCTAAATCTTCTTCAAGAATTTGTTCCTCAAACATATTTACATATATATAACTATTGCCAAGACCATGCATTTTTGTAAAAGAAAATTGGCTCATTTTTATTCACTCCAAAAATAATTTATTATTTCAAGTATAAAATGCATGCTTTTAGAACACAATATGTATGTCCCCCGTTTCTCATATTTGACAACGTTTTGGCGATAAGCCATTCTTACACAAATCGTGTAAGAAAAAAGCCCTTCTACAAAGGGCCTTTTTTTGTTTAAACAAACATTACCGCAAATAGCGGAATAAATGGCAAAAGAAAAAGACGTTGCCTATTTGCAACGCCTTAAAACATTGGATTTTCATCCAAATAATCATATACATTATTTACAAGTTCTTCTACTGTTGTACCTTGTACAACTTCACCATTTACAAGTGCAAATGGACCTTCAAAACAAATACCACAATATCCTAAACAACCATATTCCATTACGTCTAAATTAGGATCCTTTTCTAATTTTTCTAAAGCTGCTTGTGAGCCACTTGCAAGGTTACCTACACAAAATTCGATTAATGGTTTAATCAAAACTCTCCCCCCTATATCTCTAAACAAATTACCCTTTACTTTCGCGGGCAATAGCATATATGCCTCAAAACGAAGTACATGCCAAATTGGTGAAAATGGATAAGTAACCTTATCTACTTAATCCCATTTCATTTTATTTATAAGAAGAAAACTAAGCTGTTTCTTGTTGTGTTCGTTATACATTCTAAACTATTTAGTTACTTCACTGTTTCATTTCAAAATAGATGTCCTTTTTTATGTAACATGCTGCTCATAATGAAATAGTAACTAGAAAATGAAAACAGTTTACTTTACTTTTCTTCTTATTGTACAACAGAGTATTCATTCATGCATTGTTATTTGTTCACAAATTCGATATAATTTGATTGAGTAAAGTCAAAATATTTTTTCAATATAAAATTGTATGATTAGGGGATATTTCAACAGAAAAGGGGTAATCCATCATGAAACACCTCGTACTACTAGGTGGCGGCTACGGTGGAATGAGAATTCTTCAGCGGCTACTTCCAAGCAATCAACTTCCAGATGATGTACAAGTGACATTAATCGACAAAGTACCATATCATTGCTTCAAGACTGAATATTATGCATTAGTTGCGGGTACAATTTCAGAAACGCATATTCGCATACCGTTTCCTGAACATCCACGTCTCAATATTCAATATGGTACAGTAACAAATATTGATCTTGAAACAAAAGCTGTTCATCTCGATGGCGGCGAAACAATCCAATATGATGATTTAATTATCGGGCTTGGCTGTGAAGATAAATATCATAACGTTCCTGGGGCGAAGGAATATACACATAGCCTACAATCGATTGAACAAACACGCAAAACATATGAACGATTAAATAGCTTAGAACCAAATGCAACAGTAGCTGTCGTTGGGGCTGGTTTAAGCGGCGTTGAAGTAGCAAGTGAACTTCGCGAGAGCCGTTCTGATTTAAAAATCTATTTATTTGACCGAAAAGATAGGATTTTATTCCCATACCCAGAGAAGTTAAGTAGATACGTAGAAGAATGGTTTGTAAAACATAACGTTACCATTATACGAAACTCTAACATTACAAAAGTGGAACCAAACATTGTATACAACCACGATGAACCACTTGAATGTGATGCAATCGTATGGACGGCTGGTATTCAAGCAAATGAAGTTGTTCGAAATCTTCCAGTTGAACAAGATGGTAGCGGACGGGTTGTTTTAACAAAATATCACAATATTCCAAACAACGAGCACGTTTATGTTGTAGGGGATTGTGCAGCACTTCCACACGCACCATCTGCTCAACTTGCTGAGGGTCAAGGAGAACAAATTGTCCAAATATTATTAAAACGTTGGAATAACGAACCACTTCCTGATGAACTGCCTGTTATTAAATTAAAAGGAGTTCTCGGCTCTCTCGGTAAAAAGCACGGATTTGGTTTACTAGCAAACCAACCATTAATGGGACGTGTTCCTAGATTATTGAAGTCCGGTATTCTTTGGATGTACAAACATCATAACGGTTAATACTTTAAAGGCTGCCTACTATGTAGGCAGCCTCTTTGCATCAGTTGAAAAATAATTTTTTTATAAAAAAACAATTATCAGAAATATTTTTCTCAATATTGATTCGTAAAATTTTCTATTTTCATATTAAAAACTATTGATGAAAAGTGTATGCTATTTGTAAGTTGTTTTTATTATTTCCTTTAAGACCGAATTCATTCGGTCTTATTTTTTATGTGATAAATACTTTTATTAGGGGGCATTCCGTTTCACTTATGAACTTAACAAAACTAAATAATCGAATAGAAGTGAAAAAGAAAGAATTAATCCACCTCGTTGAAAAATATGGATTTACTCACGATAAAGTCATTTCTCTCAGTCAAGACTTAGATCGTTTGCTAAACTTATTAACGAAGCTAAATACTTCCGTCTCAAGACTCCCTAACACCACAAGCAAAGAAAAAAGATGCTCCTTCTAAATACACTTTATTTTTCTATTTTTCTCTCTTTTTGATACGATATAACTAGAATCAGAAAGGAGTAAATTATGTTTATATTAAAAGACGTCAAATATAAAGATATTCTAAACATTCCTTACTTACAAATTCATAAAGAAAATATCACTTGTATTATCGGAGAGAGCGGTAGCGGAAAAAGCACGTTACTTCGCATGCTAAATGATTTACAATCCCCAACATCCGGCACAATTGAATATAACGGAAAATCTATTTTAAATTATCCTCCCATTCAATTACGCCGTGAGGTTGTCATGCTCGGACAAACTCCGCCTATTTTTGATGGGACGATTAAAGATAATTTATTAATGGGACTTCGCCTTTCTGAAAAACCATTTCCAAATGACGATTCTTTACTGGGCGCATTAACGACTGTAAGCCTAGATAAACAATTAGAAGATAGCGCCGCCTCTTTATCAGGCGGTGAAAAGCAAAGACTTGCTTTCGCTCGCATTATACTAATGGATCCACCCGTCTATTTATTAGATGAACCAACTTCGGCATTAGATAGTGACACTGAACGCCGCGTAATGAAACGATTTACTGAACTAGCAAGAGAAAAGAAAAAAACAGTTATCTTCATCACGCATTCGCAACAACTTCCAGAAGAAATTGCGGACGATATTATTGAAATTAGTAAAACAAATGGTGCTACTCGAAAGGAAGTGCTCTCAGTTGAAGGGCGTTATTGAACTCCAAATTTGGCAGCTTGCCGCTGCATATATTTTCATTCTTATTTTAATCGGACTTGTGAAATTAAAAGGAATACCGCGTGAGAAACAAATTACAATTGCAACATTCCGTATGACCATTCAGCTCGTACTTGTTGCATATGTCCTTACATACGTATTTGAAAATAGTAATCCATTTTATACAATTGCTCTCATTACTTCTATTACTACATTTGCAATTTTTAACATTTATAAACGAGTTAATATTCCGATGTCAAAAGAATTAAAACGAGTAGCCGCTATTTCCATGATTGCTGGATCAATCGGGCCGCTTCTACTATTTATCTTTGTTATTATCGGACACGATCCTTGGTATGCTCCGCAATATATCGTTCCAATTACCGGAATGTTAGTCGGGAATGCAATGACGGGAGTTTCCCTCGGAGCAAATACGTTCTTAAACAATATGAAATCGCAAAGAAATCATATTGAAGGTGCACTTATGCTCGGGGCAACTCCAAAACAAGCAGCTGCTCCGCTCATAAGAGACGCTTTTGATTCTGCTATTTTACCAACAATTAATTCCATGGTCGGAATGGGAATTATAAGCCTTCCAGGTATGATGACAGGACAAATTTTATCCGGTGTATCACCATTTACAGCTATTCAATATCAAATCGCAATTATACTTGGCATTTCTGGAAGTACAGCCTTCTCTGTCATTATCTTCTTACAACTTGGATATAAAACGTTCTTTAATAAGCGGTGTCAGTTGAAAGAAGTTGAAAGGCACTCATAAAAAACTAGTATTAAATAAGATGGCTGTAAGTAGGAGGAGCAAAATGAAAAGTAGCGAAAATTTATACCATGAAGGGAACTATCGCTTTTGGCTTAACACAAAAACAGGTAGTTTACGAATGAAATTAAACGGTGATAAAGAATTATATACTATACCAAAAAACTCAAAATTGTACGATCGACTTATGAATGACTTTTTTAGCAATTCCGTAAAAATAGAAGAAAGTAAAGCTGACTAATCATAGCTAGCTTTGCTTTCTTCTATTTTCCCATGTCTCCATCCATTCTCCCAAAGACCAATCACACAGTTTATTATCATCCGTAAATTGCTTCAAGTTAACCTTTACCTAAATTAAAAATAAAAAAACATTCCATAAGTAACAGATGTACTTAAAGGAATGTCTTTTCTTTTCTAACCTTACGCCTTCTTAACGAACTGTGATTTTAACTTCATAGCTCCGAAACCGTCGATTTTACAATCAATATCGTGATCTCCCTCAACTAGACGAATACTCTTTACTTTCGTACCAATCTTTACAACTGAAGAAGTTCCTTTTACTTTTAAATCTTTAATTACAGTAACAGCATCGCCATCTTGAAGAACGTTTCCGTTCGCATCTTTTACAACTTTTGCACCATCATTATTTTCAGCCTCTGCTTCTTGGCCCCACTCATGAGCACATTCTGGACATACGAAAAGAACGCCATCCTCATACGTATATTCTGAATTACATTTTGGACAATTTGGTAAAGTAGCCATAAATTCATTTCCTCCGTTCATTATTTATACGTAAAAATCAAATCTGATTTTTACATGTCGATAAATAAAATTTGTATAGCATTTCTTTATACTGCCATAGTCTCACGTTATTGACAAGCCTACCTCAAATTCTCATTTTTTATTGTATTTTACAAAATTTCAATTAGTATTCCGGTTTTCTACAAATAAAAAGAAGAACCTTCACAAGATTCTTCTTTTCTATTCTAAATAAACGAGTTTTTCTCTAGAAAAACCACATATTTTCTTCAACGTAAATTTGATACTCTTCTTGTTCTTCTTCACTTAATTTCTTATTATTTAAATACACTTCTTGCCATTCGAAGTAATCATCATTTAAATATACAGCGAATTTAATTTTCACATTCTTTTTTTCTTCAAAATCATAGCCAGTAAATTCTACTACATCATAATCTTTTTCTTTCTTAACATACTTCCAATTTGGATTATCCGTTATAGTTTCTAAAGCATCTCCTTCAAGACTTAAACGAACAACGTTTTTAATATTCGGTTCAGTTGGTAAATAAGATAAGCCGAAACTAATTGCACCAAATACCGCAATTACTATCGCTTGTAAACCAAGCATAACTCCGATATGAGCGCCGCCCTTTGATTGTAAATAATACTCTTTCTTATAATCAGGCACATCTTCTGCCTTATGTAAAATACGAACGATATGCTTATAATATAAACGATTTCCTTGCCATCCAGTAAATAGCATGGTTCCAACATATATTATAAAATCTATCCACATTGGCATATCAATAAAAACAGGTGTAATTAAAGTAGGTACTCCTATTAATGTAAGTATAATAAATAACTTATACATTTTACGATAGGCTAACCAAAAATGCGGAAAGATAAATGCTACCCAATTCCACGTATTTTCTTTCTCAGGATTCTTCACTTGTCCCCACTTAAAGTCGTAATACGCCGTATTCTTGCGCACAACTTTATGTAATTCTTGCTGAGAGATTGTTTCCTGTAAAATAGTTTCCTTCACGTACATCATCCTTCTCTTATTTCTATATAATTTTATTGTAAAGAAATAAAAAGAAGGAATCTAACAAAAAGTAGCCAAATTTCATGAAAATGAACAGAAATCGAATATATTCCGACAATTACTCATTTTATATTCCGTTTTACCATTAAACATATTAGAATGCTTATATATAAAGCATTTAATACACTATGTAAATATTTTATATATTTAACAAAAAAGAACCCCTTTTAGAGTTCTTTTCCCTATGTTAACTACAGATACTTATGTCAAATTACTATTCCACCATTGTACCCCAACCGTCTATTGCATAATGTTTCACATGAAACTATCCATATTCCGGATTCTCTCTCGACCACTTTCGACTGGTTTCAAACATGGGCTTCATATAAAAATTTAATAAAGACAACTATACATTCCATGACTCCTGTACTAGCTGTCGTTCTGATATTACAAGAAAAAGCATTTTTGCTTCTTACTTGTTTTTCTTTCTACAAATTAAAACAGTACGAACAAGCTAATCGCTACTTACAGCAATATTTACATTGCTCTGTGCATCTTAATAACGAGGAAAAAGAGCTGATATTCTTTCATAAAGTTGATATATATATGAAAAAACTACTAGAAAACGCAATGTAATTTCACATTGCGTTTTCTACTAATCCTTTATAACAGTTCTATATTTTTCGTGTTCCCATCAATCGCTAGTTCTTCTAAATCACCTGCTATACTCGCTAAGTCTTTCATAATCTTCGGCTGATCACCCAATTGGAAACATTTTATCCTCCCCTACCATTTCCCCCTACACTCCTCTATCACACTAAGCAAATACCTCTTCGTCATATCAGCCCTTCTCCAACTTGAGAGCTTTCGCTTTTCTTTTGGATTATGTCGTATTCGCTCTACTTCTTTTAATAAAGGTTCCCACTTATGGGGGTAAAGCTCTAACATATACTGTAATCCTCTATCTTTTGAAACGATCGTTTTATGCTCTAACGTATATAAAATACGCCCCATTGTAACGACAGCTGATTCTACCCATTCTTCTATAAAAAATAAATAGGGACGCTTCGCTTTTTCACTCCAGTAATGTTCTACATTATATTTCATCGTATTTACTACATCATCCCATTTTATTTGAAACGGGAGTTCATCTGCTTCTTTCCCGATAACAGTAATACCTTGGTTTTTCAACGTCCACCATGTGACCGCATTAATATCCCAATAACCAATATCCGCCTTACCATCTGCACAATATACGTACTCGTCCATTTCATGATTATATTTCCCTAAGTCAGTGAGCGGAATGTACATACCATCCATTCTTTTACCTAACGTATTTTTACTAAGTTTTTTATGCAGCTCTATAATTTGTTGTTTTTCAGCTTCATTCACGGAATCACTTATTACCGTAACAAAATCAACATCGCTCGTTTCTATATGAAATGCCCCTAAAGCAATGGATCCATAAACGTATACGCCGACTAACTTTTCACCCGAAAAAATTTCTTTTAATTCTACTATGTACTGCTTCATTAACTGCTTTACTTCTTCTGGCAAAGCATGTTTTATTCCATTCTCCACATCTATCCCTCCATATAAAAAAGCCTTTGCAAATTCGCAAAGACTTCCTGCTTTATAAATATTTCTCGATTTCTTCATAAACATCCTTCAAACGTGGATTTCCTTCTCCAACGATTTCACCATTTACAAGAACGACTGGATAAAACAAATCTTCTTCCACTACTCGCTCTGCGAATGCTTGTTTATCCTCATCTTCTTGATTTTCTTGAATATCAATATACTCGAACTTAAATTTATTTTCTTGTCCTTCATATTTACGACCAATCGCCGCTTGTAACCACTCAAACGTTTCTGTTGAAGATGGCATTCCAACGCAGCTTGCACAAATTACTTTCGCCCCATACACTTGAACATTAACCATTTCTTCTCCCCCAATTCTTTGTTCTAACAGTATATTCAGATGACTTACTACATAAGCACATCGTTTTACAAATTCATTCTATACCCCTATACTGAAAAAACACGTTGTAAACATGATAAAATATTTCGACAATAAAACAAGAACAGAAAAAATAGATTTTCCTCTGTATCTTGATTATAATAAAACTGATGAAAGGAGTCGATAAAAATGGAAAACCCAAATATGCAAGAACAAGTACTAGAAGTATTAGATAAATTACGTCCGTTCTTACTTCGTGATGGCGGTGACGTTGAATTAGTAGATATTGAAGAAGGTATCGTAAAACTACGCCTTATGGGTGCATGCGGAAGCTGCCCAAGTTCTACAATCACACTAAAAGCTGGTATCGAGCGCGCACTACTTGAAGAAGTACCAGGCGTTATTGAAGTAGAACAAGTATTTTAATTAAAAGCAGAAGCGGCTCGTTCAAAATGTGAGGGGGATGGAGCTTCTGACATAGAGGCGCTTTTTGCCTCGGCGGAAGAAGTGAAGCCACCGAACATTTTAGCCGCTGGAGCTAGATATCATTTAAAAGCAGGAGCGGATCTTTAGAACCCCTTCTCAAAAAGAGACCAATTTGGGTCTCTTTTTTCGCATGCACTTCTCCTCCAAATAGTAAATCCGCACCTCACCACTTTTAACATCATAAAACATAATTGGAAATCCTTCTCAAAAAATGCGATAATTATTTATATAGTAAATCGTTCACAGAAAGAAAAGTAAAACATAGGGGGACGACGCATGCCAAAAATTATAAACATCTCTTCTACACTTCAAGAATTAGAACAGAAAAAAGAATATTTATTAAGCCTTTCACCCGTTATACCGACATGGAATACGAGCTATCAATTTTTATTTAAAGAAATTCAGCAAGAATTATTAAATAAGGTAAATGAGAAAATTGAAAGACATCAATTCATTTTAAATATATGTACAGATCAAAAAGTAGGAGCATAATTTATTACATAAAATTGCGGTATAAAAAAGAGACCTCAATCGGTCTCTTTTTTATATTTTTAAGATAGCCAATCTAATTTCCTAATCCCTAACTTATCAACTGGTAAGCGAAAGGATTCATAAAAATGCTTCATAAATTGCTCAGAACGGTTCACATCGTGTAAAATGGCTTCTAAGCGATCTCTATATATGCTTTTTTGCTCTTCGTTTCCTGTTTGATAATATCGTTCGACTGTTTCAAAATAGTGAAGCGGGAACAGGAGCCTTGCGAATAATAAGCGCCAACCAAATGAGGATAGCGAATAATTACGTTCATAATCTGTAATGAGTTGAACTACCGTTTGCTCCCAGTCTTGCTTTTTTTCTATCATCATGTAGCGAATCCATTCTGCTATATCTCTACTTGGGTGATCATATACCCAATCAAAAGGAAGTTTTAAGCGCTTCGTTTGATGCCATAATAAAGGTGTAAATCGTTCTTGGCAAATGGTTGCTGCGTCGGTTATTTGTGGTGTATCATCCATTTCTGTATCGACAACATATTGAATCGCATTTTCTGCAACTCCTAAGTAATACGGGAAGGATTCAATAAACAATTGATCGAATACATCTGAAGGATGGTTCATCACTTGCGATTGCCAAAACTTTTCTAATTGATCGAGCCTTTTTTCCCATAACGCTTTCCATTCACCAATGCGGCTTAATTGCTCAACTTCTTCTGGAAAGAATGCACCACGTTTATGGAATATAGAAAGCTCGCTTCCTAATGATGTAGCATGTCGCTCTAACATACGCATACCTTTTAATAAGCAATAATTTTTTTCTTCTATCTCACTCACATAGTAGCCGTGTATAGTCGGAACGAAAGTCGCAACAGTTATATCCCCTTGCTGGTTCATATAATCACTGAGCTTTTTCATCTCTACAAGTACTTCTTCCTCCATTTCTCCAATTGGAACAAGTACATAAATTTTGTTGCGAATCCAAAAGCTTTTATAGGGGCCAAGGGGGATTAATTCTTTAACATGCATGTGATAATGCTCATAAATATGCTGAATCATCGCAGTCGCCACCTATGGTTTTTCTTTATATATATGAGCTTGTGCTCGCCTTTCATTCCTATGCACATGATAAAGCAACGAAACGTATACAAATACTAAAAAGAAAAAAAGGTGATAAACATGAAAGAATCAAATCAACTACAAGAAAGAGCGTTAAAACTATTACAAGAACGCGGTGTAACAATTGACGATATTGCTGAACTTGTTCATTTTCTTCAAAAAACATACCATCCAAAATTAGAGATGTCAGAATGTCGTTATAATGTTGAGCGTGTACTATCCAAACGCGAAGTACAAAACGCACTTATTACAGGCATTGAACTTGATGTCCTTGCTGAAAAAGGAATGTTAAGCGCGCCGTTACAAGATATCGTAAAACGCGATGAAGGCTTATACGGAATTGATGAAGTTATCGCACTTTCAATCGTTAACGTGTACGGTTCTATCGGTTTCACGAACTTTGGATATATCGATAAATTAAAACCGGGTATTTTAGAGTACTTAAATGATAAATCAACTGGAAAGGTGCACACATTCCTTGATGATATCGTTGGCGGAATCGCTGCCGCTGCTTCAAGTCGTTTAGCGCACCGAGCTGAGCATTCGGAATAAAGTGAAACTGTAATCAGTAGGGTTTTGTTCCTCCACTGATTATTAGCCCGCATCACTCCGGCATTAGCCGGATAATTACATTTTCTAGGCCGCCAGTTTCATACTGACGGTCTTTCATATTCCATAAGTATAAACTCTCTTCCTCGACTCAAAAAAATAGGCCCTGTTTGAAATCCAATTGTTTTATATAGCTTAATCGCTCTTTTATTAAATGTCGCCACACTCAGTCGAAACATTTTCGAATTGAATTCCTTAGTAGCAAAATCTATCCCTATTTGAAAAAACGTTTTCCCCATTCCTTTTCCTGTTAACTCCGGCTTCATTCCAATTCCGATATCTACTACACCTTCTCCTACGTATAAATTTACATCTCTTCCGCCTGGCACTTGCGCATTTTCTCCAAAGCAAAAATAGCCGATTAAGTCTCCCTTCTCATCACAACAACCGTAATATGTCCCATCTAATAATTCTTCTATTACTTCAGCATCTCCTGAAAAGCTATATAACGTATACGGTTCCTCGTATACCCAAGCATTTATTTCGTTTGCTTCTTCTCCTGTTAACTTATGTATATCCATTCATCTCACTCCTTATCAACTACTCTACTGATTTACATATATTTACTCATTCATTTTTCACAATTGATTCTCCTCTAATCGTAATATGCATAATTACATACGCACTTCCATTTGATAAGTGCTACAATTTATGTAAATCGCTGTTGCTACACTTCTTGATTAAAGAAAAGGCGTTAAACGGAAATTAGCGTCTTATCAAACTCAAGCAATTGACACATTATGTCATCGAAAAAGACACTCGAAAGAGTGTCTTTTTTTCTATATTTCACTATTTCTTTCTTAACAGGACTTGCTCATTCATTAAAATAAATGCATACAGTAATATGACTCTTTAAACAAATTAATCCCTCTATATAGGTTTTGAAGTCAGTTGTTACGATTCGGATAATAAAAAGCACTCCAGCCAGAGTGCTTTTTACTTTCAAACAAGGAGGTTACATATATGGACACTACACTTGTATTCAACTTTGGTATCGGTATTATCATCATTTTATTCGTCTTCTTTGTTCTTTGTATGAGTGGGATATAAAAGTTTTTTATGCTGATAATTCCTTTAAAGTATCACTCAATTTAAACCTTCTTAATTGTAATGAAGCAATAATTGCTGCTCCTGCTCCGAGTATAATACTAGCTAGAGCCAATATTAAAACTTGATTATACGGAATGATAATAACCGTTAGCTCTAGACTTGATAGCACAATATAACTAAACAAAATTCCACCTAAAACCCCGATACAACCAGCTATCGCTCCAAGCAGTGTACCTTCTAATAAAACAATCCGTCTCATTTGCTTTGGAATAGCCCCTACTGCACGAATCATACTAATTTCAGCACGTCTTTCATGTAAACTAGCAACAATCGCATTCATTAGCCCTATACCTGAAATAATAAAAATGATCGCAACTAATAAACGAATTAACATTACCATTTGCGATAATAACTGCTCCTGCTCTTTCAATAAATCATAACTATTAATAACCTCTACGTTATCTTTGTTATTTGTAATTTGTTTTAATTGCTTCTTAATCTTTTCAAATGATTGATTAGAATTTGTCATAATTTGAATCGCTTCATACCCTTGTACGTGAAACTTATCACGGGCCCATTGTTCATTTACAAAAATATCTGATCCTCTTAACCTTAACCCTTGCTCAATAATCGAAACGACTTTAATCGTTTGTTTGTCTTTTCCCTTCCCTTGTACTTCAATCGTATCATGCAACTGAAGACCTAAATTTTTAGCCGTTTCTTTCGTCACGACTCCTTCACCATCTTGTAATGGCGTATTTAAATTTTGTCCTGAAATCACTTTTGCCTTTGTTACTTTCTGATACTCTACAATATCATTACCTACAACTTCCATTGAATCATAATTAAGATTATTTTTTTTCACATGTTCATACCATTCTTGATTAGCTTTTTTAAAATCATAATTTACAAGTTTTGCTGTGAAGTCAGTAGCATTTCCTACACTCGCTTCTACACCGTCAACTTTTTTAACCTTCTCCATCCAACTAAACGGTAAAGTTTCAATTCCTTGCGATTCCATCGGTACACGTATTACTAAATCAGCTGGTAAATGCTTTTGTAACCCTTTCTTCGTGCCTTCATACATAGAGTTTACATACATCGTTCCAACAAGTGCTAACATAAAACCAAATGCTAGTATAGCAACTGAAACAGCTGCCTTATTACGATAACGAATTACATTTCGACTACTAATCGTCGTTTCAATTCGAAATATCATTTGCAAAGGCTTCGCAATAACTGGCGCTATCATACGAATAAATAATGGAATTGCAAATAACAAACCAATTGCAAATAAAAGTGCTCCTATCGCACTTGGATTAAAACCGATATACCGCTCTAATACGTTACCGGCTAACCCTATGACAGTACCAATTATCAAAATGCTACAACTAAAAGCACTCCATCTTTTCTCTTTCTGTCCATTACTAGGAAGGCCTGGTCGAAGTGCTTGAACTGGAGGAATCTTTCTGACCATAAAAGCTGGTATAATTGCTCCTATGACAGACATAATAACTCCCAATAAAAACGTAATGAGTAAAATCTCACCCGAAATAGAGAAAGATTCTTGCCCTGTGCTCTCGACATTCACCCACTTATTAATGAAAGATGCCGCAATTGTGTGCGTACTCACCCCAAGAATAATACCTACCAGAGATCCAATTGCTCCAATGCATAAAGCCTCTAATAAAACGACCAATATGATTTGATTTGGATTACTACCAAGCGCACGCAATAACGCCCACTGCTTAAATCGACTTCTTACAGATAAGAAAAAGCTTCCCATTATTAAAAGTGCTACAACAAATAAGGCAATACCACCTAAACTAAAAATCAATGGCTCCATCACATTTAGTCGTTCAAACGCCTTATCTACATATGTACGTTGATCTACCTTTATATTTTCAATCTTCTTATTTACCTCAAGAGCAATTGCTCTTTTTACATCTATATCCGCTGTTTTAACTTGAACGAGATTGAATTGATTTTGTAGATTTAATTCCTTTTGAAGCCAATGAATTGGAAAATAAGCACTATGTCCCATTGCCGACATTAACGGTGGATTCAAAATCCCAACAACTTTAACAGTCTTTTCTCCATTTGGCGGAAATGGAAGTTTAATCATATCTCCTACACGTATATTTTCACGGTCTGTATATCCTCTTGTCAGCGCTACTTCAGCACCTTCTTTCGGATATCGTCCTTCTGCTATTTTATAAGAATGCATATCTGGAGAATCTTGCTCAACACCCCAATAAGATGGTTTTCCCGATAACTCTTTATAATTGGCCAAAGGATACGGTATAAGTACTTTTGATATTTTTTCAGCATTCTCTAGGCCATCTATCCCTTTTAAACTTTCATTATTTAAATACATATCATTTTTTATATATCCAAATTGCAAATTATAATCTCCATAACGACTTACTACTTGTTCCTTCACACTTTGCTCGACCGATTGATTACCTAGTAATAACATAGTCGCTAACATAACCCCTAAAGCTGCACCAAGGGCAATCAACATATTTCGTAACCAATTTTGTTTCATCGATTTTACCGCATACTTAATTACCCATCGCATCACCTTTACCTCCTACTTTAAAGTGACGATTCATAATTTCTTGAATTTGAGTAACTTGCTGCTGAATATTACGGAATTTCCATCCTTTACTCTCTGCATGTTCATGAATTACCTCACCATCTAGTAAGAAAATAACTTTATCTGCATGGGCTGCTACGAATGGATCATGCGTTACAATGACAGCTGTTTGTCCTAACTCATCGCATGCGTTACGAAGGGCCGAAATTATATTTTTGCTATTTTCTGAATCTAATGCTCCTGTTGGTTCATCCGCTAATATAATAGCTGGCTCATTCGCAAAAGCCCTCGCGATTGCAACCCTTTGCTGTTGCCCACCTGATAACTGTGCTGGTAAATGCTTTTCTTTTCCCTTCAATCCAACAAGATCTAATAAGCGATTTGCTGTCACCGTCGCCTTCTTTTGTGAAACATTATCCAACAGTAACGGTAATCCTACATTTTCCTCCGCACTAAACACTGGGATTAAATTAAACTGTTGAAAAATAAAACCGATTTTATGCCTTCTAAATAAAGCGAGCGCTTTTTCTTTTAATGCTGAAATCTCCGTACCATCTACTCGTATACTACCTACTGTTGGAATATCTAATCCACCCAACAACTGAAGTAAGGTCGTTTTCCCCGACCCACTTGCCCCCATAATACAAACAAAATCTCCTTTTTGAATTTGAAGATTGATACCTTTTAATATCTTTACTCTACTATCGCCAATATCAAACGATTTTTCTAACCTTTCAATTTCAATAATATTCATCCAGTTATCCCCTTCTCTTTCTATTTACCAATCTATATATTCTATTAAGAATGCAAAATCCCTACTATTTTGTATTTTTTTGTCATATATCAACATTTATTTATCACGTCAGAAAAATTGACTCTTGCAAATGAAGTAATCATAATAGTTACACGAGTATGTTAAATATAACTATTCACATATCCACAAATAGGAGGAAGAAAAATGAAACATGTAATCGTTTATGCACATCCGAATCCAGAAAGCTTCAACCATGCTATTTTAGAAACTGTAAAGAGCGAATTAGAAAGTAAAGGCCATGAAGTATGTGTTCGTGATTTATACGAATTAAACTTCAATCCTGTATTAGGAGCTTCCGATTTCATCTCATTTTCTCAAGGAAACACACCAGAAGATATTAAAGAAGAGCAAGAGCATATCTCTTGGGCTGATAGCATTACATTTATTTATCCAGTTTGGTGGGCAGGACTTCCTGCTATTTTAAAAGGATACGTTGATCGTGTATTTAGCCACGGTTTCGCTTATGCTTACGGCGAAAGTGGCATTGAAAAATTATTAAGCGGTAAAAAAGGATTATTATTATCTACAATGGGAAATACGAAAGAAGCATACACAGCAGGCGGTATGTTTGACGCAATGAAGAAAACAACTGATGTTGGTATTTTTGAATTTACAGGAATTGAAACACTTGAGCATACATTCTATACAAGCGTTCCTTCTGTGGATGACAGTGTGCGTAAACAATATCTTGAAGAAGTTAAAGACGTAGTGAATCGTGCGTTTTAATAAAAAAACTCCGGTTATAACAACCGGAGTTTTTATTTCATCATCAATTTCGGAATATATCTTTGAAGAATACTTTCTAATTCATTCATATCTTCCTGTCTAATAAGTAAATTCACATTATCATTCATTTTTTCTTGCCCGCGATATAAAAATATATTTTCTTTTGGATTTTCCCATGTAGATGTTTTATACCCTTTTAATTCTTCATATGAATAAAAGTTTAATCCGTCTATTACACCTTTTTCATATATTTGTACATTTTTAATAAGATGGATGGCTAATAAAGTCATAAAACAACTCGCTACAGCATAACTACCTGACTGAACGAGAAACTGATCAGCTGTACCAATATCACCACTTACGTATTGAGCATACGTATACATACATTGTCCGATGAAATACGCTGGTCCAAGTGACGCAATCCAACGTCGTTTCACCCGAGGATATGTTGCAATAAGTTTTCCAGCACTTTTTTTCATACCATTTATTTTATATATCTTCCATAGAACAAAGAATAAAACACATAATGTAAAAATAAACATAATACATGACATCCAGTACACTCTTATTTCCCCCCTTTACATCATTACATATAAATCTTACATTTTATATCCCTATAGTACATATGCAATTGTGCATAAAAAAACAGGTAACCTCTTCCGGTTACCTGCATGTCATTACATCTTCTCAATCCACTCCGTCAAGTTATGCACAACTTGCGTCGGTTGTACTTCATATTCTGTTAACTTCTCCACAGTTGTTACTCCAGTGTGGACAATAAGGGTATGCATACCAGCATTTATCCCCGCTAAAATATCTGTATCGTAGTTATCCCCAACCATTAATGCTTCTTCTTTTCCTACACCAAGCACTTTTAACGCTTGTTCCATAATGATTGATTCTGGTTTTCCAATAAAGATTGGATCCACACCTGTTGATACTGCTACAACAGATGTTAATGAACCGTTACCTGGTAATAATCCGCGCTCAGTCGGAATAGCAATGTCCCCATTTGTTGAAATAAACGTTGCACCGTTACGCACTGCAAGGCATGCTTTCGCTAATTTTTCATATGTGATATCGCGATCTAATCCAACAACGACGAAATCAGGATTTTCATCCACAAGTTTAAATCCTTTTTCCACAAGTGCATCATGTAAGCCCTCTTCACCAATCATATATACAGTTGCATCTTGTTTGCGCTCATAAATAAAGTTCGCTGTAGCCATACTCGTTGTGAATACTTGCTCCGCTTTCGCTGGAATATCGAAACGAACAAGCTTTTCTGCAACTTGTTCTGGTTTGCGAGTTGAATTATTTGTAACAAATAAATACGGAATGCCGCGTTCTCCTAACGCTTTTACGAAGTCGCTCGCTTCTTCAATTTGTTCTTCCCCGCGATACATCGTACCGTCTAAGTCAATTAAATAGCCTTTATACATCTATTAAGTCTCTCCTTCTATGCTAGAGTTCTACATCTCTCATACCACTCTTATATTAACCCCTTTTTCAAAAGAAAAAAACGCTTTACCTTAAAGCGTCCCATAACGTTCATTTTTTCTCTTTTATTTGGTACGAGCAATTACAATCGCCTTCACACATATTTGCTAACGTTTTCACATTTGCACCTGCAAATAACCGCTTATACATATCTTTTTCATCTTCACACACTTGCGGGAATCTCTCTGCTATTTCCTTTAACGGACAGTTTTGCTTTTCAAGTATGAAAGAATGCTCCCCATCTCTCTTTATTTGAACCATATAACCGTTTCGCTCTTGTATAGCAGCTATTTCTTGTACTTTATACGCTAAATGACTTTGATTACTTATCTTCTTTTGCAACTGTTCTTCCATTCGTTTCCCTCTCGCTTGTAAAACGTATCGAAGTATTTTTTCATCGCCCATTCGAGCTAAATCTTCTAGCATATCAATAGCAAATTGCTTATACTCTTTCGGGAATGTATCTTCTCCCTTTTGACTTAATCCATACAAATATGTTGGTCGTCCAACATGCTGTCTTACCATCTTTGAATAGATTAGCTCATCTTTCTCCAGTTTACTTAAATGTCGACGGATCGCCATCTCAGTAATCTCTAAAGCTTCAGCTAAGTCTGCTACAGTATGCTCGCCCTTTACCTTCAATAATTGTATAATCTCTTCTTTCGTAGTACGTGCTTCTCCCATATTTCACCCTTCTCCCTTTTCCTTCTCATATACAATATAAGATCCCCAAAAGGTATTTTGGGGATCTTATAAGCACAATTATTCTGGTACAAATGCAGATACAGGTCCTAATTCCTTTTCTAAATAACTGCGAATATTCGCTGGGTATTTCTCTACCACTGCGATATGTTTTTGAATCGTCTTATATAATTCATCATGATTCATTTGAATATAATCTTGCATAAGCATTTTTCGAAGAAGAATAATCTCTTTAATGTCTTTTCCCTCTTCTCCACTTATGACTCTCTCGTCCATTAAAATATCAATAATATCTTCATAACTTCCTGGATCTCGCATAATAAATCCATCAATCATCGCATTTCCTACATCTAATATACAATCAATAATAAGATGCGACATGCGCTCTAATGCGTAAAATTCAAACTCGGTTTCATATGTCTTCTTCTCTTGAAATGTATTTGTTGCCTGTTCTAAACATACTAGCATTTGTTCAATTTTCTTTCTGTCTACAAAGTACATGAATGTCACCTACCTGGAAATTAAAGCATTTACATTTCAATTGTAACGCTTTCTTCTGAAAAAATCGACAATTTTTCGAATTCACCTTTTCCTCGTTATTTGTTATAGTTATATTTGTATGATTTTTGAAATTGGAGGAATGCAACCTTGGAACGTGAACTCGCACTAGAAATTGTCCGTGTAACAGAAGCAGCAGCCTTAGCATCCGCACAGTGGATGGGCCGCGGAAAGAAAAACGAAGCAGATGATGCAGCAACTACAGCTATGCGTGATATGTTCGATTCAGTAAACATGGCAGGTACAGTTGTAATCGGTGAAGGAGAACTTGATGAAGCACCGATGTTGTATATTGGTGAAGAACTAGGAACAGGTAACGGTCCAGAAGTAGATATCGCCGTTGATCCATTAGAAGGTACAAACATCGTTGCAAAAGGTCTTGCAAATGCAATGGCAGTTATCGCAATCGCAGATAAAGGAAACCTTCTTCATGCTCCTGATATGTACATGGAAAAAATCGCGGTTGGTCCAAAAGCAGCTGGTAAAATTAGCTTAGATGATCCAATTGAAAAAACAATTGAAATTGTAGCAGAAGCAAACAATAAAAAAATTCGTGACCTAACGGTTATCGTCCAAGAACGTGAACGTCATCAAGATATTATTGACCGTGTTCGTGCAAAAGGTGCACGCGTAAAACTATTTGGTGATGGAGATGTTGGTGCATCAATCGCAACAGCTTTACCTGGAACAGGTATCGACTTATTCGTAGGTGTTGGCGGCGCTCCAGAAGGCGTTATATCTGCAGCTGCATTAAAATGCCTTGAAGGCGAAATGCAAGCTCGCTTAGTTCCAATGAACGAAGAAGAAGAAGCTCGTTGCCGTGAAATGGGCTTAGAAGATCCTCGTCAACTTCTTATGTTAGATGACTTAGTATCTGGTGATGACGCAATCTTCTCAGCAACAGGTGTATCTGCTGGTGAATTATTAGACGGCGTGAAATTCCTAGGTGGAGATTTAGCTGAAACATATTCTATCGTTATGCGTTACAAAACAAGAACCGTACGATTCATTAAAACACATCACCATTTAGACCATAAGCCTCACTTAAACTTAGATATTTAAAAAGGAGCCATGTGTATGGAAGAACGTTTCTTTCTGTACGACGATACAGTCGCTACAAAAACTCGTTTCGTTAGCTTTATGGGGGAAAATGAGCGTCATGATTTAGCGCTTTTATACTCCGATCGTCATTACGGTAAAACGATTGTCCTTGATATGCAGCGCAATAAATTTGCTATCATCGGTCCTGACGATTTAAACGAACCAGGCTACTTAGAGCACGCATTTTCTATGTCTGAAGAAATTGCAGAAGAATTACGCTCATTTTTATTTGAACTTATATAATTTATCTTATACACCAGCTAGTTTAGCTGGTGTTTTTTTATGTTTTGAATTTTGAATTTTCAATCTTACATGTTATACTTATGAGCAAATCTATTTGGATAGAAAGGACGTTATCTACGTATGCCAACATTTACTTTGTAATGGACCAGCAATTGGATAGCATTACTCTCAAAAAAGCACCGTGCTTTTTCAAGGGAGTAGTCTGCCCATTCCCATTACAAAGGAACGTGACGCATCTGTAGTATGACGTTTACGGAGGTTCCTCTTGGGGGAATCTCCTTTTATTTTTGTCTACTTCTTATGTCTTCATACTACAAGACATCCAAATAGCTGTATTACGTTCCTTTGCCACTAATATAACTAATATAAGAGGTGAAGGAAAATGCAGAAAGTACAACTTTCTTGGAGTTTATATGAAAACGAGCAAAGCATAATCGAAAAGTATTGTAAAAATTGCGGATGTACTACCCTTTTTACCGATACGAATATTCGCAGACATAATGCAAACGGAAAGAATATATATCGGTTTGCAATTTATAAGTGTCCGAAAAATCATACGTGGAATCAAAAACTTCATATTTATAAATCATTTACTGATCATGTCGAAACAGTCGATATGAATGAGCAAGAACAACATGAAACAAACAACAATATTTCCATTACACACTACAAAGAAAATGGTATAGCCGAAATAACAATCGTAATAGACATTCTTTTCGGTTCCCACCGAATTGATAAAGTGTTATCCACATATATTTCAGATTGGAGCCGTACTATCATTGTGGATAAAATTAAACGTGGTCATATTCAATTAAATGGCCAACAAATGAAGCCAAAGAAAGCCCTTTCTGAAGGTGATTATATTTCAATTTGCTTGTAAGGAGGACTCTCTTGTTAAAGGTGAGAAAAGGTACGATTGCTTTACAGGTAATCCCGTTTCATTAAGCCTATACGAAAAAAACAATTATATTTGCCGCGGTGCTGTTTATTTCGCAAGTAAACAGCCTCCTCATAATTGGTACAACTGCTATGAAAAAAATCCTCTTACAATCGTAAGAGGATTTTTTTATTTCTTCACTTTTCGTAATACAAAATGTGCACAACCGAAGTTACAGTACTCATATAAATACTCTGATAAAGTACTAATTTTCGTATCATATGTCGAACGTTGATTACTATCATCAAAGAATCCACGCAATCTAAGTTGCTCATAACCCCAATCTCCAACGATATAATCATATTTATTTAAAATTTCTGCATAACGCTCTTTAAATGCTTCTTCACTAAAACCGTCACGAAAGTTTTTAATTACTTCGTACTGAACATTATTAACGCTCACCGTAGCATGAATCTCTTGCTTTTGCTCCATCATTAACTTCCTCTCTAAGCATTCTTCTTTTTATCGTATCACAAAGCATAACAACCAACAATTTCAAATACAAAAAATTGAAAATTAGTGCATGCTATGGAGAAGGAGGTGATACATCGTGAAAAAGCAAATTATACTCTCTCTTCTCACTCTTTCCTTATTTGCAGGCTGCCAAACAACTAATAAAGCCGAAATGGAGCGTGAAGAAGGAAGTCGTGTTCTCGTTTCCAACAAAAACGACATGTATCATACTGAAAACACAAATACAAAATTAACGAGAGTCGGTTATTCTTCTAAACAAAAACATGAAGTATCTAACAAACAAGTAGGAGCAATTAACCGCGAGAAAGTCGCTGAAATGATTACAAGCATGACAGTCAAACTTCCTGACGTCACCAATGCGGCTACACTCGTTACCGATGATGAAGTGTTTGTTGTATACCGCGCAAACACAACTGACCCAGCACTCGTAACAGATCAAGTATATAAAACAGCTTTGTCCATCGTCCCTCGCTATTATAAAGCATATGTATCAACAAACCAAAAGTTGATTTCTCAAATTCAAGGCCTTCAATCAGGTAGCTTAAACGATAAAGAATATGAACAAAGTCTTGATATGCTAAAACGGGAAATGAGCAAAAATCCTCATTTGAACAATACGGGGGATCAAACTTTGAATAATATGATTAAAAAATAAAAAAGGTGGAGAAAGCCTCCACCTTTTTTGAATTCATTGAACAAATAACTATTTAAATGAAATTATATTAACGATTATTTCATTTTTTATTACGATCCGCATAAACTTCCATCGCATCACACATAAACTGTGCTAAACCTTCACCAAACTTATCAATATTTTTTGTAAAGCGCTCATCAGCGACATACATTTGACCTAATCCTTTAAAGGCTTCTAATGAATATTCACCGAAGTTTTGCAAGTAATTGTACCATACTCCAATTGCGTCTTGGGCCTCTCTAGAATCAGGTGCGCCGTGTCTAAGCGCCGCTAGCTCTCTATAAATATTATTAAACTCTTCCTGTTTCTCTTTAGACATACCTTTTGCAGTCTCATTCGCTTTATCCACAGCTGTATCTCCCCATCGTTCACGTGCTTCTTCCTCATATGGGTTATGACTAAAATCAAATCCTTCAAATTTCTCTTTATTCGTCATCTCAATCTCTCCTTTTGTATGCTTAATTGTTTTATCAATCGTCGCAATCACCTTATCCAATCTAGCTCGCTTTTCAAGAAGCATTTTCTTATGAAGCTGTAATGCCTCTTCACGGTCGAATGAAGGACTCATGATAATTTCCTTAATCTTCTTCAAAGGGAAGCCAAGCTCTTTAAAAAATAAAATTTGCTGCAACGTTTCTAAATTTTCATCGGAATACAGACGATATCCAGACTCTGTTGTCTCATCTGGGGTTAACAACCCAATTTCATCGTAATGATGCAGTGTGCGCACACTAATTCCAACTAAATCAGCTACTTCTTTTACCCTCATTGTCATGCGTATCTCCCCCTTAATACATACGATATAGTATGACGCAACGTTAGAGTCAATAAAAACTTCATTATTCTTTTGAAAGATTCATCTCTCCACATTCTCCTACATTTCATGCATAATATATATGTACATACATTAGAAAGCGGTGAAAGTATGGTTTCAAATACTGTAATTGCCAGTATCATCATTCAGCTCGTTCTCTCGATTTTGATCCCAATTATTGTACTCGTTTATTTCCGCAAGAAATATAATATTAATTGGAAAATAGTTGGCGTTGGTGTCCTTATCTTTATCGGATTTACCCAAATTCTTGAAACACCATTCCACCTATTTATGCGAGGAAATCCAGCAACAGCTGCGGTTTTAGAAAACCCATTTATCTTTGCGATTTACGGTGGGTTAACTGCTGGTATTTTTGAAGAATTAGGGCGCTTTGTTGCCTTTTACTACTTACTGAAAAAATATCGAGAGTATAAAGACGGTCTTGCATACGGAATTGGTCACGGTGGTATTGAATCAATTTTAGTCGGTGGCTTTTCTGCCCTACAAACATTAATCTTTGCTACTTCCATTAACAACGGAAGTTTCGCTCAAATGGTTGAAAAAATGCCTGAGCTCAGCCGTTTACAGGACATATTAATTCAGCAACCTGCCTACTTATACTTATTCGGTAGCTTAGAAAGAATTATGGCACTCGTTCTGCAAATTGCTTTCACAATGCTTGTCGTATACGCGGTAAAACAAAAGAAATACATTTTCCTCGTATACGCTATACTATTCCACGCACTTGTGGACTTTTTCGCAGCACTTTACCAAACAAAAATAATTAACATCTTTGTCGCAGAAGGAGCTACTCTTCTCTTCGCAATTGGCGCTTTCGTTCTTATTCGCAAAATGAAAGAGAAGTTAGTGAGTGCTTCAGAGTAAAAATAAACCACCAAAATTGGTGGTTTATTTTTTATGTGGATTATCGCAATGGTGATAACTTTTTCCGCCTAGAAGCTCCTTCTTTGTTTCTGCATCTATAACGATATACTTATAAAACTCCTCTACTTCATCTTGAGAAAAGGAAGCAAAAAAGTACACTTGGCGATCAGGATGAACAAACGAATCTCGAATCACCACTCTACTGCGACAGCCGACATCTGTTTTTTTTCGGAAGGTAAATTCTGCATCTTGTACTTCTTTAAATAAGATTTTTTTACGAACACTATATGTTGCATTTTTGTATTCCTTATAGATTTTCTTATCTAACTGGTCATAAAACAAATCTTTACTCACAAATGATCTATTTTGATTGCTCGGGTATTCTAAGTTTTGATTTGATTGTGCATATGTTGTGGACAGTTTCGTGAGAAAACAAGCAATGAATGCAATAATTATTATTTTTTTCATGCTAGCACCCCAAATTTTCATTATCCACATTACTTTTCCACATGCCCCGGTCCCTATTCTCTTCTCTGTACACAAAAAAGGAATTTTTTCCACATTTGTCGAAGTATATATCGTCAACTTGAAAGATGGGGATGAAATATGAAGAAAATTATTGTAATGCGACATTGTTCAGCAACTGGACAAGAGCGTAATGCCGAATTAACAAATGAAGGAAGAGACCAATCAAACACCCTTGCTAAATTCCTCATAGAAAATCATCTACAAATAGATTACATTATTTCAAGCCCTTTTGTCCGCGCTATCGATTCTATTCGGCCATATGCACTCCAAGCTAATTTACCCGTTCAAAAAGATGAACGGTTAGCAGAGCGTATATTAAGTACTGTCTCAATGGATGATTGGCTTCAAAAACTAGAATACACTTTTACCGATATAGATATTGCCTTTTCGGGCGGAGAGTCAACAAAACAAGCGATGGATCGTGCTATCTCACTTATCCAAGAAGTTTTAAAACTAGAGCATGACACAATATTACTCGTTACACACGGCAACTTACTCACACTAATTTTAAAGCACTTTGATCATACTATTGGCTTTGGTGAATGGAAAGCTTTAACGAATCCTGATATTTACGAAATTACAATCGATGAACAATCTATCATAAAGCGATTATGGAACGAATCATCCAAGTAATATCCCTTTCCAAAACATTCAGTTGACGCCGCGAGAAGAGACTGTACTAACAATAGAGAGGGGTATCATTTCCTATGTACGAAGACGTACTTTCTTTACTACATAAAACAAATGCTTCTTATGAAAAATTTGAACACGAGCCAGTACTCGATTATGAGACAGATCGTATCGTGCGCGAAAGACTTGGTTTACAAGGTACTCCAAGTAAAAGTTTATTTTTAAAATCAAAATCTGGAGATTACTTCGTATTTTTTACGTTAGAGGGAACTCGGCTTAACAGAGGAGAGATGAAAGAAATAACAGGAGAGAGCTTATCTCTCTGTTCTCCTGATGAGCTAAGAGAAGAGACTGGTTGCACTCCAGGATGTGTAGCTCCTTTCGGTTATTCACAAGATGTAACGATTATTGTGGACAGTTTAATTTATACTTACAATAAAATTTTAATCACACCTGGTGTACCTGAATTTACAATTGAATTATCCACAGAGGAATTAAAAAAGATTTTATCAACATGTCAAAATAGAGTTTTAGATTATAAGAAAAAAGAGAGCTAATAATAGCTCTCTTTTTTCATTATTTCGCTTCTGCTGTTTTTTCTTTTGCAGAACGTACTTGCTCGTCCGCATGATAAGAAGAACGTACAAGTGGACCAGCTTCACAGTGGCTAAATCCTTTGCTAAGCGCAATTTCTTTAAGCTCTGCAAATTCTGCTGGTGGGTAATATTTAATAACTGGTAAATGCTTCTTAGATGGTTGTAGGTATTGTCCAAGAGTTAAAATATCCACATTGTTTGCACGTAAGTCATCCATTGCTTCAATTAAATCTTCTCTTGTTTCACCTAAGCCCACCATAATGCTCGATTTAGTTGGAATATCAGGCTGCATTTCTTTTGCTCGACGTAAAAACTCTAATGAACGGTCATATTTTGCTCTAGCGCGAACTCGGTCAGATAATCGACGTACTGTTTCAATGTTATGGTTCAAAATATCTGGTTTTGCATCCATTAACATTTTTAAGTTTTCTTCTACCCCACCCATATCAGATGGTAATACTTCGATAGACGTGAATGGATTTTTACGACGTACAGCGCGTACTGTTTCAGCGAAAACAGCTGCTCCACCATCTTTTAAATCATCACGTGCAACCGCTGTTATAACAACGTGCTTTAAGCCCATTTGTACTACAGAATCTGCTACGCGTTCTGGTTCTTGTAAATCAAGCTCAGTTGGCAAGCCTGTTTTAACCGCACAAAAACGACAAGCACGTGTACAAACCGCACCTAAAATCATAAATGTTGCTGTTTTCCTTACAGCCCAGCATTCATGAATATTCGGACATTTCGCCTCTTCACAAACCGTATGAAGATTCTTAGAACGCATCATTTTCTTTAAGCCTGTATAGTTTTCATTCGTGTTTAACTTAATTTTCAACCATTCGGGCTTGCGCTTATATTCTGTTTGTTTTGTCATGGTTATCAACTCCGCACAATATGAAATAGTTTACCGTGTTCGCTTCTTTCAATGTAACATATCTATTCTAACGTATGAAAGCGATTTGCTCAAATGAAGATTCTAAGATTTTTTCCAATCGTTCCCTATAATGAAATACTCCGTATATCCCACACTAAAAAGAGTGATGTTGTGAAAGGAGTCTATTTCATGCTTCGAAAAATTTCTCTTTTGCTTTCAATTTGCTTTCTTCTCCACCAAAACATCGCTTACGGTGAAGATAATCAGCAAAGCATATATGAAAAGCGCATGGCACTATATAAAGAAACCGAGCAATCTTCAGGCATTCCGTGGTATTACTTAGCTGCAATGGATCAATACGAAAGAAATATACGGAGCGTAAGAAAGGATATTCCGAAAAAACCAGATGCCATCATTTCCCTTTATTTCAAACCTGAACTATGGGCTGGACCTGTTAATAGTAACGATACTCTCCCCCATGCGATTTCTCTATTTGGTGGAATAGGTTTAGATGGTGACAAAGATGGGTTTGCAAATGCAAATAACGACCGTGATCTTCTGCATACGGCAGCAACTATTTTAAAGAAACAAGGAACGTCAGAAGACCGTATTAAAATTATGCTTTGGGAATATTATAGACGTGCAAAAACCGTTGAATTAATTACAGAATACGCCCGCATTTATAGACACTATGGACGTATTAACTTAGAAGGAAATGCTTTCCCTCTCCCTATTCGCAGTGACCATAGCTACCGTAGTACTTTTGGTGCTGGAAGAAGCTTTGGCGGAAGGCGGATTCATGAAGGAACCGATATTTTTGCTAGATACGGCGTACCAGTAAGATCAACTTGCTATGGCATTATTGAAACAAAAGGATGGAATCGTCTTGGTGGATGGCGCATTGGTATTCGTGACCTTCATAATAATTACCATTATTACGCTCATTTAGGCGGATTCTCAAAAGAAATACAGCTCGGACAAATTATCGAACCAGGAAAAGTAATCGGATTTGTTGGTAGCACCGGCTACGGTCCTCCTGGTACAGCTGGAAAGTTCCCACCACACTTACATTTCGGAATGTATAAGGACAACGGCTATACAGAGTGGGCTTTCGATCCATACATGCATTTGAGCCTTTGGGAACGAAAAGAACGTGCGAATACAAAACGATAACCGTAGCGCATTGCTACGGTTATTTTTTATATTCATTAAAGATATACTAACTATCCGTTTTCTTTTTATCTGGTACAACAACTCCGCCACTTCCATAATAAGTAGGCACCTCACCTTGAACGATGCGCGTTGCAATCGGAATGTTTTGCTTCACCGTAATTTCTTTCGTGTGTAACGGAATCATAACTTGCAACGTCACTTCCACTTCCATAATAATTTTGATCGCTGTATTATTAATTCCTTGCGGCTCAACTAGCTGTTTAATATCCGTATTCACATGACCAATTGGCGTAAATTTAATCGGAATATCTGGTCCTATATTACCAAGAAGCGCATTATCGGTTATACGACCAAAAGGAACTGACATAGATATCCCATTCTCTTCAGAGATACCAAGTGCTTTCATATCCCCTTTTTCTACTTGTTGTAAATATTTCTCTATGTATGCAGTAGTCGATGTTAATATTTCATTTACTTGTTTTGTATTTAAATCAATGGTAGATACTTTTCCGTTCTTATCATTTTGTACTTTCATTAACGTATCCACATCAAATCCTTCATTAATTCGGTCTTTTACCGCCTTCGTCATGACTGCTGTTGCCATTTTATGTGTCTCTGTTTCTCCATACTTAATTAATGTTGGCTGGATACTTTTATTCACAATCCATAATCCTTGTACGACCATTACTATAAAAATAATAAACGAAATAAGCAGTATATACCGAAAGGAAATCGGCTCCCTTCGAAACCGCGAATTGTTCGAACGAAATTTACGCATAAGAAAACCCTCCTTCTTATACTATCTCTATGCAAGAAAGAGGGACGATATATGCTTATCTCATTTTTAATAGTGCATCTTTTCCGATCGTTCCTACTGGAATACCTAAAGCTTCTGCTCCAGTCGTTACTGATTCCAGCGGTGCTTCAAGAAGTTGTTCGATCGTTCTTACACCGACTGCACGGCCAGCGATAATTCCTCGATCTCCTAACTTCTCATTTAAAAGGCCTACATCTAAAGCACCGCACATAATATATCCTTTATCGCTCATTACAGCTAGCAAATTTGTCTTTGGAAGCTTTACGCTAACAGCAATGAACGTATAGTTATCAATTATAATTGGCTCTACATTAACCATAGTTCACACTCCTCTCTTTCTTATCTGTATGACAAGAGAAAAATGAGTGTTACAAGTTAACTAGCCTATAGTTTGACTGAAGATGTATAAGTTATCAACATATTTGTTAACACATCTCTAAGTAATTCTGGCATATAATATTGTTTGTCAGAAAGTGTGGATAGCTCTGGGTATAAGTATCCGAATGTAAACATATCAATCGTTCCTACCGTATATATACGTTCTAATTCCAGCGACTCATCGTTAATCAATACATCTTCTAGTAAAATTTTATTCCCTGAAATTGTATCTGGAATCACTTCTAAACCATCGTAAATCATTTTCCCCATTACTTTTCCTCGGAATCCGAATCCTTTCACTTCAAGGTTCTCCATATTCGGCCTACGAGCTTTCAAAATAACTTCTCTTAACGTTTTCCCCGGTACTTTTAATAGACATGGATTAATTGGATGTGGACAAATTCGATGAATGTCCCCGCGCGTCACAACACCTTCATTTAATCCCTCAAGTAGTACACCAGCGTTCACCATTCCAATATCCGCATCACACCACTCTTTAAGCGCACTTGCCAACATATGAGAAAATGTCGTCTCTTTAAACCAATCAACCGGTAATGATTCTTTTAAATGAACGACAGGCTCAGCCATTATATGTTTGCTTTCTTCCTGCAGCATTTCAATTGTGGATAACGGCTCGCTATAAGCACCTAACCGTTCTGTCTTAATCGCTCTACCGTCTTTTTTTAGGAGCACCTTCGTCTCTTTATCCACAGTAAGCTGAACGTGACCGACGTAATGTCCCCATTTTTCACAACAGCAAAGCAAAGTATCGTTTACAAGAACACCACGCTCAAATAAATGGTGCGTATGTGCACCTAAAATAACATCTATATCATAATGCTCCGCCATATACTCATCCATACTTTTTCCAAGATGAGAAAGCACAACAGTAATATGAGCCGTATCCTTAACTTCTTCTAAAATAGATTCTAAATGGATGATTGGATCTTCAATATGCCAGTCTAACATATGATAAAACTCTGGATAAGCTACCGTTAATCCGATAAAGGCAATCGTAACTCCATCTGTCGTTGTATGTAATTTATAAGGCTTTGCCCAGGCCGGACGTACTCCCTCTTTTTCAAATAGATTCGCTACAAGCACCTCAAACCCAGCATCATCATATAGACGATTCAAATGCTCTTTCGCCAATGTAATTCCTTCATTATTTCCAATCGTTACATAATCATATAACGCCTCATTTAATAACTTCGTATTCCCGAGCCCATTTGTCGCTTCCGAAATACTATGAAAACGATCCACATGATCGCCAATATCCACAGTTAAAACAGTCTCTCCTGCTTCCTGTCTGCGCTTTTTCTCCCCTAGTACAAACCGAGAAATTTGCGGCCAATTTTCAAAATGACTATGTATATCGTTTGTATGATATAGGTGGATGATTGTTTCTTTATTTATATTCAGAGAAAAAACCTCCTCTCAGTTCCTTACTGCCATTTACGCTACACGCGCGCAATAATCCTGTAAATACTTTTCGTCTTTTCTTGCTATTTTACATTGTACTCGCATTATAAGAAAAAGCAAAAGATTCCCCTTTCAACATGAAAAATTTTACATTATTATCTACATAAGGAGGTGTTCTCTATTAATCGATATAGCTTTCTCTCACTATGGTCCTCATTAGCAGGAGGCCTTTTATTTATCGCTTCAGTACTTTTCTTACCTAATCTATTTCTATTTATTAGCGTCCCACTCATTATTCTCGGCCTCATATTCAGCATGATTGCAATATCTAAAAACGAAACGAGCAAGTTGAGATTTGTCGGTATCTTTGTCTTACTTATATTAGTTATTTTTATCTTAATATGCGTTCCTTTTATATTTGTAATGTTTGGGTTTTAAAGCCGTCTTTTGATGGCTTTTTTTGCGGGTTGAGTGGTATATGCGTACGTTCACCATGTCTCAATTTGTGGATAAAGTGAAACTTTAATCAGTCGGGATTTTGTTCATCCCCCACTGATTATTAGCCCGCACCAATCGGGCTTTTACGGGCAGTTGATCTCCCACCTAACTCCTTTGCTTTACAGCCGAATTTTGAGGTGGGAGTCTTACTTGCGGGATAAATCGATATATCCTTGTCGAAACGTCGATATATTGTAATAATCGCTGATATATTCGGAGTTGTGGTCGATATATTTGAAAAATCGTTGATATAATTGACTGCATACTAAGTGGAGTATCCCTCACCCAGCTCCACACAATACAAAAAAGCGCCCTGCTATGCAGGGCGCTTCCTCAATATATTATCCAGTTTCAGCGGCTAGAATGTTCAGTGGCTTCGCTTCCTCACATTCTGGACGAGCCGCTTCCACTTTTAAATATTGTCCAGCTTTGCCTCCTAGACCCTCATGTCTAAGAACCTTCCGCATTTCTATTTAACCAATAGAACCTTCCATCTCAAACTTGATTAGGCGGTTCATTTCAACTGCGTATTCCATTGGAAGTTCGCGAGTGAATGGCTCGATGAAGCCCATTACGATCATTTCTGTAGCTTCTTGCTCAGAAATACCACGGCTCATTAGGTAGAATAATTGTTCTTCTGATACTTTAGATACTTTCGCTTCGTGCTCAAGTGAAACGTAATCGTTTTTGATTTCGTTGTAAGGAATTGTATCAGATGTAGATTGGTTATCCATGATTAACGTGTCACACTCGATGTTAGAGCGAGAGTTTTTCGCTTTTGGTCCGAAGTGTACGATACCACGGTAAGTTACTTTACCACCATGCTTCGCAATCGATTTAGAAACGATTGTTGAAGATGTGTTTGGTGCTAAGTGAATCATTTTTGCACCAGCATCTTGGTGTTGGCCTTTACCAGCAATCGCGATAGATAATGTTAAACCACGAGCGCCTTCGCCTTTTAAGATAACTGCTGGGTATTTCATCGTTAATTTAGATCCGATGTTACCGTCAATCCATTCCATCGTTGCGTTTTCTTCACAAACCGCACGTTTTGTAACTAGGTTGTATACGTTGTTCGCCCAGTTTTGGATTGTTGTATAACGGCAATATGCATCTTTCTTAATGATGATTTCTACTACCGCACTATGAAGTGAGTTAGTCGTGTAAACAGGTGCTGTACAACCTTCTACGTAGTGTACGTGTGCGCCTTCGTCTACGATGATAAGCGTACGCTCGAATTGTCCCATATTTTCAGAGTTAATACGGAAATACGCTTGAAGTGGTGTATCAACTTTAACACCTTTTGGAACGTAGATGAATGATCCACCAGACCAAACTGCAGAGTTTAATGCAGAGAATTTGTTGTCCGTTGGTGGGATTACTTTTCCGAAATGCTCACGGAAAATATCTTCGTTCTCTTTTAATGCGCTATCTGTATCTTTAAATACGATTCCTAGAGCTTCTAGGTCTTCTTTCATGTTGTGGTATACAACTTCAGATTCGTACTGTGCAGATACACCAGCTAAATATTTTTGCTCAGCTTCTGGAATACCTAATTTATCAAATGTCGCTTTAATTTCATCAGGTACTTCATCCCAAGACTTCTCAGATTTCTCAGATGGTTTTACGTAGTACGTAATTTCATCGAAATCTAAGTCGTTTAAGTCGCCGCCCCATTGTGGCATTGGCATTTCATAGAACTTATCCAGTGATTTTAAACGGAAGTCTAACATCCACTGTGGTTCTTCTTTCATACGTGAAATCTCTTCAACGATCTCTTTTGTTAAACCGCGTCCAGCACGGAAAATCGAAACGTCTTTGTCTTTGAAACCATATTTATAATCGCCGATATCTGGCAGTTGCTTCGCCATGTTGGTGTGTCCCTCCTTAGATAACCTCGTTTTTAGGAACCTTTAACATTACTTATCTTCGTTTAAGCCCTTTTCTAACGCTTTCCACGCTAATGTTGCACATTTAATACGTGCAGGGAACTTGCATACGCCTTGTAATGCTTCAATATCTCCTAAATCAATGCTGTCATCGTACTCTTTTCCTAGCATCATGTCAGAGAAAATTTTCGAAAGCTGAAGTGCTTCTTCAATTTTCTTTCCTTTTACTGCTTGTGTCATCATTGAAGCTGAAGACATTGAGATGGAACATCCTTCGCCTTCAAACTTCGCCTCTTGTACAATACCCTCTTCTACTTTCATCGTAAGTTGAATACGATCGCCGCAAGTTGGATTGTTCAAGTTAACAGTAACACTATCTTCTAATACGCCATGGTTACGAGGATTTTTGTAATGATCCATAATAACTTGACGATATAACGTATCTAAATTATTAAATGACATTTGTGAAATACTCCTTTGTCTTGATTAGCGATTCAACAAATGTATCAATTTCTTCTTTTGTATTATATAAATAGAAGCTTGCACGTGCTGTTGAAGAAGCTTTCAGCCACTTCATAAGCGGTTGTGCACAGTGATGTCCTGCGCGAACCGCAATACCTTCTACATCTAATACCGTTGCTACATCGTGAGGATGTACGTCTTCAATATTAAATGTAACGAGACCAGCGCGATGCTTTGGACCATAAATTGTAACGCCATCTACTTCTGATAGTCTTTCTAAAGCGTATTGCGCTAATTCATGTTCATGCTTTTCAATATTATCAAGACCGATTTCTTCTAGGAAATCAATTGCCGCACCAAGTCCGATTGCATTACCGATAATCGGTGTACCTGCTTCAAACTTCCACGGAAGCTCTTTCCAAGTAGATTCTTGTAAATCTACGAAATCAATCATTTCACCGCCAAATTCAATTGGCTCCATATTGTTCAGCAATTCTTTCTTACCATATAATACGCCGATACCTGTAGGTCCGCACATCTTATGAGCAGATAATGCGTAGAAATCACAGTTTAAATCTTGTACATCTACTTTCATATGAGGTGTACTTTGTGCACCATCAACGACCATAATTGCACCGTTTTCGTGTGCGATTGCTCCAATTTCTTTTACAGGGTTAATCGTTCCAAGTACGTTTGATACATACATGATTGAAACGATTTTTGTATTCGGTGTAATTGTTTGACGAGCATCTTCTAACGAAATTGTACCGTCTGGTTGAAGCGGAAGGTATTTTAAAGTTGCACCAGTTTTCTTCGCAACTTGTTGCCACGGAATGATGTTACTATGGTGCTCCATGTAAGAGATAACGATTTCGTCGCCTTCTTTTACATTTTCAAGACCATAGCTTGCTGCTACTGTATTTAATGCAGTTGTCGTTCCGCGTGTGAAAATAATCTCTTCCATTGATTTCGCATTGATAAACTTGCGAACTTTCTCGCGTGCACCTTCATACGCGTCGGTAGCTTTCGTACCGAGCGTATGAACACCGCGATGCACGTTAGAATTATATTCTTTATAGTAACGTTCTAACGTTTCAATGACTTGAATTGGTTTTTGAGAAGTTGCTGCACTATCGAAATAAACAAGTTGTTTGCCGTTCACTTTTTGATCAAGAATTGGAAACTGTTTGCGTATTTCATGAATATTCATTAGCGAACTTTCCTTTCAATTACCTCAACAAGCTGTGCTTTTACTCCTTCAATTGGAAGCTCATTTACTACAGGTGCTAAGAATCCATGGATGACTAAACGTTCTGCTTCGCGTTTTGGAATACCACGGCTCATCAAGTAGTATAGTTGGATTGGATCTACGCGACCTACTGAAGCTGCGTGACCTGCCATTACATCATCTTCGTCAATTAAAAGAATTGGGTTTGCATCACCACGAGCTTTCTCATCTAACATAAGAACGCGAGAAGATTGTTGTGCATTTGATTTAGATGCACCGTGTTCAATCTTACCAATTCCGTTAAAGATAGATGTTGCACTATCTTTTTGTACACCGTGTTTTAAGATGAAACCTTCAGAGTGTTTACCGAAGTGAACAACTTTAGTTGTAAAGTTTTGTGTTTGGTTACCACGGCCAATTGTTACTGTTTTCGTATCAGCAAATGAACCGTCGCCCATTAAGTTCGTAACGTTCTCTGAAATTGTGTTTCCGTCATTCATAAGGCCTAGAGCCCAATCAATGCGGCCGTCGCGTCCTACAACACCGCGGCGGTTAACGTAAGTTGTTACGTCTTTTGCTAATAAATCAACCGCACCGAATTTCACTTGTGCGCCTTGTTCCACGATTACTTCTGCTACGATATTTGCAATACCTTTAGCATTTTCATTTGCAACGTAGTTTTCTACATAAGTTGCAGTACTGTTCGCATCAGCTACGAATAATACGTGGTTATATACGTTAGCTTCTTCGCCGTCTACTAAGAATACAGCTTGAAGTGGAGTTTCAAGAACAACGTTTTTCGGAACATATACGAATGCACCGCCGTTGATTAATGCAGCATGAAGTGCAGTTAGACGATGCTCGTCTACTTTCACGCCGTCTTTCATTAAGTACTTTTGTACTAGTTCAGCATGCTCAGTTGCAGCTGTTACGATGTCTGTAAAGATAACACCTTTTTCTTTTGCTTCGTTTGCTAAAGAAACAAACGCAGTTGTACCAGTACGTTGTACTAATACGCTGTTATTTTCATCGATTAAGTTTTTCACTGCTTCTGGAAGCTCTGTTAAAGAACTTACAGGCTCTTGCTTAGCAGCGTCGCCTTTTCCGATAAAGTCCCATTTTTCAATTTTCGTTTTATCAGGCGTTGGCATTGGAAGTTCAGTTGCTTGTGCAAGAGCTTGTAAGCGGAACTCAGTCAACCAAGCAGCTTCGTTTACTTCGCTTGCGCGCTGACGGATTGTTTCTTGATCGAAAGGTAATGTACCGATTGTCATGTTTATGCTCCTCTCTTACGCTTCTTGCTCTGCTGTTTCGTCTTCAATACCTAATTCTTTTTTAATCCAGTCGTAACCTTCAGCTTCTAGACGTTGTGCAAGCTCAGGGCCACCAGATTTAACAATGCGACCGTTCATCATAACGTGAACGAAGTCTGGAGTGATGTAGTTTAATAAACGTTGGTAATGCGTAATCATTAGGCAACCGAACTCTTCGCCGCGCATTTCGTTAATACCTTTAGATACAACTTTTAACGCATCGATATCAAGACCTGAGTCGATTTCGTCTAAGATTGCGATTTTTGGCTCAATCATCATTAATTGAAGAATTTCGTTACGTTTTTTCTCACCGCCAGAGAAACCTTCGTTTAAGTAACGTTGTGCCATTTCTGGATCCATTTCTAGGAATTCCATGTTTTTATCTAATGTACGGATAAATTTCATAAGAGAAATTTCATCGCCTTCTTCACGACGTGCATTAATTGCAGAACGTAAGAAGTCAGCGTTTGTTACTCCGCTAATTTCACTTGGATATTGCATTGCTAGGAATAGACCTGCTTGTGCGCGCTCGTCTACTTCCATTTCTAATACATCTTCACCGTCGATGATGATGCTACCTTCTGTTACTTCATACTTTGGGTGACCCATAATCGCAGAAGATAAAGTTGATTTACCTGTTCCGTTAGGTCCCATAATTGCGTGGATTTCTCCACCTTTTACTTCAAGGTTTACACCCTTTAAAATTTCTTTGCCATCGATTGATACGTGTAAGTCTTTAACCGTTAATGTAGAACCAGCCATCTCAATACCTCCATTAATCCTCTATATACATTTTAAAAGTTCCTAAAACGTTCATATTCTCATTTTATTCTCATTCTAATTTTATATCAAATAAAATGATATCGCAAACGACTAAAAAAAGTAACAATTTTTTCACAAATGTATATAAGTATTTCCTTTGCATCTTTATATGATACACCTTCCTTCTTATATATATAAAGAAAAAAGGACTGGTAATTTCCCAGTCCTTTCCTTGTATTTATTCACTTAAAGGAAGCACAGCACCTTTATATTCTTTCTTAATAAAATCTTGAATTTCTTTTGAATGCAGTACTTCTACTAGCTCTTTAATTTCTTTTTTATCTTTATCACCTTTACGAACAACTACTACGTTTGCGTACGGTGAATCATTTCCTTCAATTGCAATTGCATCTTTTTCTGGGTTTAACTTCGCATCAATCGCATAGTTTGAGTTAATTAGAACAGCGTCGCCTTCTTTATTGTTATACACTTGTGGTAATAAACCAGGCTCAATATCTGTTTTGAATTTTAAGTTTTTCGGATTATCTGCAATATCTTTTGGAGTTGCATTAACAGGATCTATTCCGTCTTTAATTTTTAAAATGCCTTCTTTTTGTAAAATTGCTAAACCACGTCCATGGTCAGTAACAGAATTACTCATAATAATTGTCGCCCCGTCTGGAAGCTCTTTTAAGCTCTTATATTTTTGAGAGTATACGCCAATCGGTTCTAAATGAATTTTCCCCGCTATTTCAAAATCATATTTCTTATCTTTAATTTCTTTTTCTAAATACGGAATGTGTTGGAAGTAGTTTGCATCTATTTCCTTATCCGCTAACGATTTATTCGGTAACACGTAGTCCTGGAATTTTTTTATTTCTAAATCAATTCCTTTTTTCTCAAGTAACGGCTTTGCCTTTTCTAAAATAACAGCGTGCGGTACGTTAGAAGCCCCAACAACTAGTTTCTTTTCATCTTTATCTTTCCCACCGCAAGCAGCTAACCCAAAAATTGAAGTTGAAATAAGTGCTGTAAGTAATAATTTTTTCATTTAAAATACCCTCCCGTTTTCATTATCTTTTATCTATTCGAGTCGTTACGTTATCACCAATCCACTGAATTAAAAATACAACTAGCAATACACAAATTGTTGCGACGATTGTTACATCGTTATTACCACGCTGGAATCCTTCTAGGTAAGCAAGTGTTCCAAGGCCACCAGCACCAACAACACCTGCCATTGCTGTATAGCCTACTAAAGCAATTGTCGTTACCGTAATACCAGATACTAATGCTGGTAACGATTCTGGAATTAATACTTTCAAAATGATTGTACTTGTTTTTGCTCCCATCGCTTTTGAAGCTTCAATTACACCTTTATCAATTTCACGAAGTGCAATCTCAACCATTCTTGCGTAAAACGGTGCTGCACCGATAATTAAAGCTGGCAATGCTGCACTTGCTCCAAGAATTGTTCCAAGAAGAATCTTTGTGAACGGAATTAATAAAATAATTAAAATGATGAATGGTATAGAGCGGAAAATGTTTACGAATGCTCCAATCACCGTATTAATTGCTTTGTTTTCCCATAAATTATCTTTCGCTGTCATAAAGAGTAATAGTCCTAAAATAAGTCCTAAAACAAATGTGGCAAACGCTGCGATTGCCGTCATATATAGTGTTTCACCTGTTGCTTCTAACATTTGATTCCAATCAACATTTGCGAGTAACTTATCCATGAGCAATCACCTCCAGCTCTACTTGATCTTGATGTATTCCCTCTATCGCTTGCTGGATCGCTGTTTCCTCACCATTTAAATGAACAACTAAACTTCCATAAGAACCGTTATTCGTTTGTGCGATATTCCCTTGCAAAATGCTAACTTCTATATCACTGCGCTGCATTAACCTTTGAAGTACCGGTCTTTCTACTGCCTCACCGATAAATTGCAAGCGAATTACTTTTCCATCTGGGTATTTTTCAATTAAACTTTCAATCGTTTCATTCGTATCTTCAGAATCAGTTAACTGCTGTACAAATCGTTTTGTAATGTCTTGCTGTGGGTTACGGAACACATCAAGTACAGGACCACTTTCTACAATTTTTCCTCTCTCCATTACCGCAACGCGATTACAAATCTTTCGAATAACGTGCATCTCATGCGTAATCAATACAATTGTTAAACCGAGACGCTTATTAATATCTAACAATAAATCTAAAATTTGATCTGTCGTTTCCGGATCAAGAGCTGACGTTGCTTCATCACATAAAAGTACTTGCGGATTATTAGCTAACGCTCTTGCAATCCCGACGCGCTGCTTTTGTCCACCACTTAGCTGAGATGGGTATGCATCGCCTCTTCCTTCTAATCCAACAAGATGAATTAACTCATCGACACGTTTTCTTCTCTCCGCCTTATCAACACCTGCAATTTCAAGTGGGAATGCGATATTTTCACGAACAGTTCGTGACCAAAGTAAGTTAAAATGTTGAAAAATCATTCCGATTTCCTGTCGCGCCTTACGAAGTTCATTTCCAGTAATCGCTGAAATCACACGATTTGCAATCGTAATCTGGCCAGAAGTTGGCTTCTCTAACTGGTTAAACAATCGAATTAAAGAACTTTTCCCAGCGCCACTATATCCGATAACACCAAAGATCTCACCTTTCTCTATTTTTAAGTTGGCGTTATCTACAGCAGTGACATCACCGCTTTTTGACTTATATATTTTCTTTACATTCTCTAATAGAATCATGGTGTATCACCCCTTTTTTTAATAAAAAGCGCAAGCGGCTCTTTTAGATTTACTCCGCAATTTTTTATTTTTGATGCGTGTAATCTATCGCTATTGCTCATCTTATTGTTTGAATATCCTCCACATTCAAACAACAAAAAACCTTTCCGCTTTTAGAGAAGCAGAAAGGTTTATATGCGTATATAACAACATTATCCCTCTCTCTCATCTCTCAAAGCATTTGCTTTGCAGGAATTGGCACCATTTCAACATAAGTTGACGGTTGCCGGGCTTCACAGGGCACAGTCCCTCCACCTCTCTTGATAAGAGAAATCAGATTAAATTTTCGTCTGATTTAAAATTTATGAAATTGTCTATATTTTATGAATTGAATTCTATCAACATCTACACGCCGTGTCAACAGAAATTTTCACAAAAAAAGAAACTTCAGAATTTTAAGCTCCCACTGACATCGGTTTACATATATGAAACATTGATTCAACTAATAGCATCGTTCGATACGTTCCTGAATATTGTACTCTTCCATCACTCACCAACGTTTGCAACCTTATATTTCCAGTCACTAATTTTTGAACATCCTCTTCCTCTAAGCAGACGATTTGTTCCGTTCCTCTCGCCTCTTTCAAAAGTTCTATATAATCTCTTGAAATTTGTAATGAACAACATTCATCTCCAAATCGAAAATTAACGTTTTTTTCTCCTTGCCTTAAAAGCGGTTCTAAATGATATTGACCATTAGCGTAATTTACAAATGATTGAAGCAAAGAATATAATTTCACCCTAAATCACATCCTTCATATCACTTTCTATTACATACCATTCCCTCTTTCTAAAGAGCAATCCTGTTACTTTCGCTCGACAAATACTGTATCTACCATGCATCTCGACATATTTCCCAAGAAATATGTCGAGGCGGCAAAAACTTTGCCGCCTACTTTAACTCCGTATATAAATATTCAACCGAATGAAATGCGTATATCTTCTTCATCAGTGTCCCATTTTCAAAAAGAAGTAAACAAGGTACACTTTCTATCCCATACTCTTTCGCAAAATGCGGAGCATAATTTAAATCTAACATCCCAATTTTCAAATCTTCAATCGTCATCTCAACGACCGTTAACATCTTCTTTGCTAATTGGCATGTTCCACACATTGGTGTATACACATATAACACTGTTTTTTCTTCGTTTTCTATTAGGGCTGTAGCTTCGGCTCCTGTCCAGTTAATCACTTCTATCATTCCTTACCGTAAATATTCTGTATAAACGTCAATGTCAGCTCCCCATAATACATTTGCTAAATGTGAAGAAGGCGCAGTCGCCACCTCGCGATACGAGCGATCAATATAAATATGCTCTGCTTGCGGAAATTCTTTTCGGAATTGTTTTCTTAACTTTTCTCCTGCATCATCAGCGTCCACTAGCACATACACATCTTTATCAAAAAACTGATCAATGAGCTCATCCATTTTCGACAAACCAATTGTACCATTTGTACAAACAATTTCCACTGGTTCACGAATAATAGATTCAATCTTTCTTCTGTCCGATTTACCTTCTACAATAATGACTTTTTCCACATAAATCATATGTCATCACCCGATCACCATATACTATACAACCTTTAACTTAGTATATAGTATATTCGTTATTTTCATGTTGTTTCCTGTTTATTTTTGCAAAAGAAAAGCGGAAGCGGCTCGTTCAGATTGTGAAGGGGATGGAGCTTCTGACGTAGAGGAGCTTTTTGCCTCGTAGGAAGAAGCGAAGCCACCGAACAATCTAGCCGCAGGAGCTGGACAATAAAGAAAAGCGGAACCGACTGTTTAGCCCTGTTGGCTAAGGTTCTTTCGCACAGAAGACACTTCTTGTCTTCTCGTGCGGAAGGTTCTTAGACATGAAGGGCTAGGAGGTGGAGCTAGACAATGAAAAGCGGAAGTGGCTCGTTTAGATTGTGAGGGGGATGGAGCTTCTGACGTAGAGGCGCTTTTTGCCTCGCAGGAAGAAGCGAAGCCACCGAACAATCTAGCCACTGGAGCTAGATCATAAAGAAAAGCGCATACGGCTCGCTCAGCATGAAGCCTCAATGAAAAAAGTTTTTTCAAAAACGTTCTCCTACATAATAATTAATATATATGTATTTCCAAACTCATTATGTAACACACACAAAAAAGGACAGCACAAAGGCTGTCCTTTCTCTTCGACTATAATTAGTCTTGGTTTGTCATTTCTGCATATTTTTCTGCAGTTAATAACTTCTCAACTTGGCTTGCATCAGAAAGTTCAACTTTAACCATCCATGCACCCTCGTATGGAGATTCGTTAACAAGTTCTGGTTGGTCACTTAATTCTTCGTTTACTGCTACAACTTTACCACTTACAGGTGCGTATAATTCAGAAACTGTTTTAACAGATTCTACGCTTCCGAATGGCTCGTCAGCTTCGATTGTTGCACCTACTTCAGGAAGTTCAACGAATACGATATCGCCTAACTCACCTTGCGCAAAATGAGTAATACCGATAACAACCTCATTACCTTCTGTTTTTACCCATTCGTGTTCTTCAGAGTAACGTAAATTATTTGGAATGCTCATGACTGTACCTCCAGTGAATGTATTAATTATGTAAAAATACCTTATTGGTACTTTTTCCACACACTTTCAAACTGCTCTTCGTTAAAACCAAGTGTTACATTCGTTCCATCTGTTACAATTGGACGTTTAATTAACATGCCATCAGATGCTAAAAGCTCGTACATTTCGTCTTCGCTCGCATCATTTAACTTATCTTTTAGGCCAAGTTCGCGGTAACGCATTCCACTTGTATTAAAGAATTTTTTTAATGGCAATTCACTTTTCTCATGTAAATTACGTAAATCTTCTTTTGACGGTGGATTTTCAACAATATGAATCATCTCATATGCTACATCGTTTGCCTCAAACCATTTTTTTGCCTTTTGACATGTGCCACACTTTGGATATGAATAAAATGTTACTGTCATAAATTCACCTACTTTTTTACTAACCTTTACCCTTATCATATAGAAAACATTTTATTATTTCAAACGATTATTCGCTAAACTTTTACTTATTTCGTGATAATTTTTAATAATCCTGCAAATTTTTCTTATTTTTCCGCCATTTATAAGAAAAAAATAAATATATAATTTTTTCTTCACATTCCCTTTCCCCCTCCTTAACCCGAACATACATCTTAAACAAACGTTTATTTAATTTCATATTTTCTACATCAACCTTTTGAAAACATAGATTCTTTCATACCGAACATATACCTTAAACAAACGTTTATTTAATTTCACATTTTTCTATAGTAACCTTTGAAATACATAGATCCTTTCGTGCCGAACATACCCCTTAAACAAACGTTTATTTAAAATAAAAAATAAGAAGCCTCATTTATGGGCTCCTTCATCATCTACTTAAATAATCCGAAACTGTTTGAAACACTAATATATACATATTATGAATATTTTGATCCGAAACAGTATCAGTATATAATCCCATACCCCAATATTGCCCCTCACTGCTTCCCATATTTACAAATCCTTGTGTATACATCATTGCTTCATCCTTTGGGGCATTGTCATAATCTAAAGCTTTTTTAGTAAAAATCAAATATGGTCTATCCTGTAAACCGATAAAAAACACTGGCTTCTTTAATGATAAAAATAAGTCCGTATACTGTTCCTTCGATGCTTCTTGAAAATATTCTTTCATGACGAGAAAACCATCAACTTTTGCTGATTTCTCCTGCATCTCTTCCAATTTTACGCTTTCAAATTTTATATTTCTAAATGTATCTTTCGGCTTTTCACCAACAACTCCCATTACGAGTGCTCTCCCGTTATATTCTAATTTCTCTCCTTCTTTATTCTTTGCACACCCAGTACCCACCAGGCATAACAATATAAAAGCTAAGAAATAAAATGAACGCTTCATTTAGCACCCTCTCCCTCTTTTAAGTCAAGTGACAAAAATGTAAGGTGAATTCAAGAAAATGTAAGTAAAATCGATAGCCCAATTGGATTTTCTATATTATAATCAATTGAATTTACTTACATTACTAAAACATAGGAGATTATCATGAAGAAATTTAAACTTTCATCTTTTCTTCCGTTAAGTTATATACTTCTACTCGTACTCGTAAGTCCCCTTTACGATGTATTAAATAAATCTACTGTTCACGCAGTAAACGTCACAACTGTAGTAGACAGTTGGATTCCATTTGTGAAAGCATTTATTATTCCTTATTTACTTTGGTTTCCATACTTATACGGTGCACTTATTTATTACTGTTTTGCTGATCGAAAGCAATATTACGTCACTTTAAGTAGTGTAATTCTTGGAAAACTTGCTTGTTTTTCTATTTATTATTTTTGGCAGACAACTGTACCACGTCCAACTGTCGTTGGAACAGACGTATTTTCCGAACTAGTCCGCTATATCTATAGTATTGATCAACCAGTAAACTGCTTCCCTAGCATTCACGTTCTTACAACATTTGTAATTATGTTAGCTGCCTTTAAGCGTAGAGAACAACATGCTTTTGAATATTACATCCTTACGTTCTTCGGTACGCTTATCATTTTATCAACATTATTTACGAAGCAGCATGCATTCGTAGATGCCGTTTCTGGTATGACACTTGCGGGTATACTATACTTCGGTGTTCAACTCTTGTTAGCAAAAGAAACAGTGACAGTTCCCGTGAAACAAAATCATAAAATGTAACTAAAAAAGCAGACTGTGGCTTCTTCAGTCTGCTTTTATCTATATTAAGGAGATTTTCAAATTAAGATTGCGGTACAGTCATATCACCTGAATGGATACGACCTGCTTTTTTAAGAGCAATGTAAAGTATATAAGAAACGGCTACTGGGATGATGATATAAGTGATTACCATCGCTGGGACAACCTCCCACCCTTGGCTGGAAATTAAATTAATTGGCGCGATAAGAGAGCTTAATCCAAGTCCCGCAATTTCTTTTCCTGCTTCTAGTTGGAAAATTAATGCTGATACCGGGCCGACTATAGCGCTGGCGACGACAGTTGGGACGAGAATCATTGGGTTTTTAGTAATGTTCGGCAACTGTACTTTTGGAGTACAAAGTGCCTGAGCTAATATGCCACCTAAATTATTTTCTTTCGCTGAAATAACAGAGAATCCGATAAATTGAGCAACACATCCTGCAAGTGCTGCACCTCCTGCAACACCATCTAAGCTAAGTGCTATCGCTAAAGCAGCTGATGAAGCCGGAGAGATAAGTAACAATCCCCAAACTACAGCAATCACGATAGAAGCGATAAATGGGCTACCAGCTGAACTATCTTTAATGAATGCTCCAACTGTATTTAAAACTGGGCTAATATTTTGAGCTAACCAAATACCGACTAAACCAGAACCTAATGTCGCTGCAAATGGAACGAGCATCATATCTAAAGCAGTTTTTCCACTTAATCGTTTACCAATATAAACTGCTAAAGTCGCTGTTAATAATGCACCGATTGGTTCACCTGTTTTAATGATAAGACCAGCTTCAGTAATTGAAATTGATCCAGCTCCAATTGCTCCAGCTACCATCGCCGAAAAGATTACGAGCCCGTTTGCACCGAGCATAAAAGCAATCCCGGCTCCAATTGCTGGTGCCATAAGTGATTTTGCAACAACCCCGATTGTAATAAGTAATGGGATATCAACAATTCTTCCTATATTTTCGATCAGTAAACCAATTCCAAGGGATACGAAAATACCCTGTGCGATTCCGGCAGATGCTTTAAACACACGAGACATTATATATTCCTTCATTTGTTTCACCTTCTCCTATAAGTTAGTAACCAATTGTCTTCATATAATCGCGTAAAACATCGTTTGATTTTGCAAAGCGACTTTCTTCATCTTCTGATAAGTTCAGCTCTACAACTTCCCTTACACCGCCTCTAGTAATAATTGCTGGTACTCCTGTACAAATATCGTATTCGCCATATTCACCATCTAAAATAGCTGAAACAGCGATAACACGGTGATCATCATTGAAAATTGAACGAGCAATATAAGCTAAAGAATTTCCAATTCCGTAATAAGTAGTTCCTTTACGTTTATAAATTTCCCACCCAGCTTTTGCAGTCTTCTCAACAATTTCATCTAAATCTATCTCACCTAAACGTTCTTTTTGTTCCTCTAAAATTTGTAGAATTGGTTTTCCACCAACTGTTACGTGAGACCAAGCAACCATTTGAGAATCACCATGTTCTCCTAATGAATATCCATGAATGCTACGAGGATCTACCCCTAACATCTCAGATAAAATAGTTCTTAAGCGAGAAGAATCTAATGATGTACCAGTACCAAGCACGCGATTTCTTGGTACACCAGATAATTTCCAAACTTGATATGTAATAATGTCAACTGGGTTCGATGCGATTAAGAAAATGCCATTAAATCCACTTTCCATTACGCCACTTACGACACTTTCCATAATCTTTGCGCTTGCTCCTAAAGTATCTAAACGACTTTGTCCAGGCTTCGGTGCTGGTCCTGCTGTAATAATTACAATGTCCATATCTTTGCAGTCTTCATAGCTTCCTGCATATACTTTTGTTCTTGTATTTGTAAAGTTAATGCAGTGCGATAAGTCCATCGCTTCTCCAACTGCACGTTCATGATTTATATCAATTAATAATAGCTCTTCGCAAATACCTTGGTTTACAATGGAGTACGCACAGCTTGATCCAACTAATCCAGTACCGATAATTGCAATTTTTCTTGTATTTCTATTCATGGCAATCCCCCCAATTGATCATGTAATCTATTTCTTTTGTTCTTTACACTCTTAATTATAGAGATTCTCACAGTAGAAACCATGGATACTTTGTGAAAAGTTGAACAAAGTTTTTGTCCTTTTTGTGAAATGCTATATTTTATTTTCGTCATATTTGTTACAACTGGAAAAATATTTCTTTTGTATTTATTGACATATACAAAAATAAAAAAACGAGCGAATCCATTCGCTCGTTTTTTCATCGTACTATTCGGCACTTAATTGACTTTTTAATTGTTGGACAATCATTTGATTGGCAGGTGCAGCTGGTTTATAATAGTTTTTTTGCTTTGCGTATTCATACATATTACGTTGACGCATTTCATCTTGATTACGAATTTGAATTAAAGTTTGATGTAACTGTTCATTATCAGACTGAGCAATATAGTTCGCATAACTTGTTAAGCTTGCATTTAATCCTGCTAAATAATCATTTACCATATCTTTTTCATTCATCTTTCGCTTCCTCCTATCCTAGGAAAGTCATTAATTGTTGTTTCGTATTTCGTGCATCTTGCGCATCTTTTTGTAGCATTTGTTTCAGTTGTGGATCTGTACATTCTTGTGCATATTGCTCTAACTTGTTAATAATTGTTGCGTGTCCACCGATTAAGTGACGTAAGTTTTCTACTTCAAGTTCTGTTAAATTTTGCATAGAATACTCCTACCTTTCTTTGTTCATTCAATATTAGTATTTAGTTCTTTTTGGATTGTATGCATGGATTAACTTTTTCACATGTAAACAAAATAAAAGATGAATAGCTAAGCCATTCATCTTTTATGCTAAATATTTATTCAATATTATAGAGATACAATCATACTTATACTCACAAGTCCGTTCCATAATTAAAATCCTTTAATATAAATATAAAGATAAATAACGAGATTTTCAAAAAGAATAATATGTAATTTTACATATCATGAAAGCTTTGCATTCTATAGTTTTGAAAATTAAATTAGTATATAATAATTATTAAATGAAAACTCAAAATTTTAAAACACCTCTTACTACTTGTCATTACACCACCTTACTTATTCATCATGATTCTCACTGCATATAAAGTTTATGAATAAAAGGAGAGATACACATGAAAGCACATGACTTCCTTACAGAAATCCAGAAAGGCTCTGAACCTAATCCATATCAAGATCCTATCGCATTTATTTTCCTTTGTTTTTTCTTAGCCGTATATACCTTTTTAAAACCTGCAAAATAATATCATCTAACAAAAAAGAGCCTCTAAATTATTTGAGGCTCTTCCTTGTTAAATTCCGTTCCGCTTCTTCAATCGCTCTTTGCATTTGCAATAATGGATCTTTAATCATCTTCCCGTGACCTGTCGCCAATATAGACGGCTTATACTCCAGCAATTTCTGAGCGCTTGTTAATGCAACTTCTGCATCCCAAGTACCAAACATAGGAAACGGAAAAAGCCACTTCAATTGCCCTGCTACCGCCACTCCTCCTCTCGTTTGAAATGCATCTCCAACAATGAGTGCATCATTTCTCGTGTCTAAAAACGCCATTGATCCTGGTGTATGACCTGGAGCTGCAATCGCTACAAGAGAACCAATTGTATCTCCCTCTTGAAGAAGAATATCTGGAATCGTCTTCATTTTTTTTGACACACTCACTTTTACCTGCGTGCCTGGTTCCCCTAGTTGCAGCGACAAATCTCCTTCAAGTAAACGAGCATCTCTTTTAGAAATATAGACTGGAATATCCAGCAGTTCTTGTTTTATAGCATCAAGCGCTCCTACATGATCATCATGTGCATGTGTAATAACAATATTTGTAATCGGTTTCCCTATTTTTCGAGCCGATTCTAAAATCTTCTTTGCACAAAATGGTAAAGCTGCATCAATTAAAGTTAATCCTGTTTCTTCTTCGACAAAATAACAGTTAATCGGAAATAGACGCGGGAAAAATGCTATTTGATGAACTGTTTCTCCCCTTATTAACTTCATCTCCTTTACCTCCATTAAAAAAGCCGTTTACAAATACATATGTAAAACAGCCCTTTTCAAGAATCTATCAATAAAAAAACCAGTAGCCATAAGGCCACTGGTTCTCTTTCATCTATTAAACTGTGTAACGCTCATCTTCTAAAATTTTCGCAGCAATTTCACGTTTCTTCGGAATTACGTTAAGTGGTGTGTGGCGAGTTAGTTTGCGTAGTGATGATAACATCATGCGCAGCATGTCGCCGTTTTCAACTGCGATAAGTGTTTCTTTCGCGTCTGCTTCAATTTCGTTGAATGCTTCTTGGCAGAATACTTCAGTGTATAACACTTTTTGTTTATTCTTTTCAAGACCAGTTGTTTTAATTGCTTTTTCTGTACGAAGAACAGCAGATTCCATCGCATAAAGGTTGCTTACGATATCAGCGATATTCACAAGAATTTCTTGCTCTTTATCTAATGCTTTACCGTATTTTTGAGCAGCTAATCCAGCTACCATTAAACCGATTTTCTTCGCGTTATTTACTAAATACTTTTGAAGTGCTAATGGCTCATCGCCTACTTCTTCTGGCATCATCATCATTAACTCTTCTTGTAATTTTTGTGCTTTTTGAAGAAGTGGTAATTCACCTTTCATCGCTTTACGTAAGAACGTACCTGGTACGATTAGGCGGTTAATTTCGTTCGTACCTTCGAAAATACGGTTAATACGAGAATCGCGGTACATTCTTTCAATCTCGTACTCTGCCATAAATCCATAACCACCGTGAATTTGAACACCTTCATCTACTGTATAATCTAACACTTCAGAACCGAATACTTTATTTAAAGAGCACTCGATTGCATATTCAGCGATAGAAGCTGCTACTGCTTTACCGTCTTTTACTTCTTCTTCAGATAATGTGCTCATACGGCTTTCGAATAAACCTACTGTACGATATACAGAGCTTTCAGCTGCATATGTTTTCGCTGCCATATTCGCAAGTTTCTCTTGAATTAATGGGAAGCGAGCGATTGGTTGTTTGAACTGTTGACGTTGGTTTGCATATTGTGCTGAAATTTCTACTGCACGTTTCGCAGATCCAACTGTACCAACACCTAATTTATAACGGCCGATATTTAAAATGTTGAACGCGATAATATGACCTTTACCGATTTCACCAAGTAAGTTTTCTTTCGGTACTAATGCATCTTCTAAAATTAACGTACGAGTTGAAGAACATTTAATACCCATTTTCTTTTCTTCTGGGCTTGTAGATACGCCAGCATACTCTTTCTCTACGATAAATGCTGAGAAATGCTCGCCATCTATTTTTGCATATACAACAAATACATCAGCGAATGCAGAGTTTGTAATCCATTGTTTTTCACCATTTAATACGTAATGTGTACCTTCTGCATTTAAACGTGCAGTTGTTTTTGCACCTAAAGCGTCAGATCCAGAACCTGGCTCAGTTAATGCATATGCAGCTAATTTTTCACCAGTTGCAAGTAGTGGTAAATATTTTTTCTTTTGCTCTTCGTTACCGAATAATACGATTGGTAAAGATCCGATACCAACGTGAGCACCGTGAGTAATTGCAAAGCCACCAGCGCGAGAGAATTTCTCTGCGATTAACGCTGAACTTACTTTATCAAGGCCAATTCCGCCGTACTCTTCTGGTACGTCAGCGCCTAATAAACCAAGTTCACCAGCTTCTTTTAAAAGGCGAACAGAACGATCAAATTCGTGTTGCTCTAAATATTCAAGCTCTGGAAGAACTTCATTTACGATAAAGTCCTCTGTCGTTTTTGCAATCATTTTATGCTCAGATGAAAAATCTTCTGGCGTAAACACTTGATCAATCGTAATCTCATCAACTAAAAAGCTACCGCCTTTAACCGCACTTCCTACTGTTTTTTCCATGAAAATTTCCTCCTTCATATTTTCATAAGCCGCTTCTCTCGTTTTGAAAGAAGCTGGCTCTCCCTTTTATTTTTTATAAGCCTTTGTTGCTTCCATTCTTTACTTTAGCGTCCTCTTGTTCTAAGCAAGCCGCTTCCACTTTTTTTATAGTAATTCAAATACTCCCGCAGCTCCCATTCCGCCGCCGATACACATTGTTACGATACCGAATTGTTCGTTACGGCGTTTCATTTCGTGAATAAGAGATAGTGTTAGTTTCGCTCCTGTACAGCCAAGTGGATGTCCAAGTGCGATTGCACCGCCGTTTACGTTTACTTTTTCTTCATCTAATCCAAGCTCACGAATAACTTGGATAGATTGAGAAGCGAATGCTTCATTTAGTTCGAATAAGCCGATATCGGATAGCTCTAAACCAGCTAGTTTTAACGCTTTCGGAATTGCAGCGATTGGGCCGATTCCCATTACTTCTGGTGGTACTCCAGCTACTGCAAATGAACGGAATTTCGCAAGTGGTTTCATGCCATCGCTCACTGCTTTTTCACGATCCATTAATAGTACAGATGCTGCGCCGTCACTCATTTGTGAAGAGTTACCAGCTGTTACAGAACCGCGAACGTTAAATGCTGGACGTAATTTACCTAAAATGTCTAGCGTCGTCTCTGCTCTTACACCTTCGTCTTGTGCGAAAATGATCGTTTCTTCTTGCAATTTGTTGTTTGATCCAACGGTACGTAACGTTACATCCACAGATACTGTTTCATCAGCAAAGTTCCCTGCAGCTAATGCTTTTGCTGCGCGCTGATGACTTCTTACCGCAAATGCATCTTGCTCTTCACGAGAAATTCCATATTTCACAGCAACTTGCTCTGCTGTATGTCCCATACCCATATAATATTCTGGAGCCGCTTCTACAAGGCGACTATTCGGACGAACAACGTGTCCCATCATTGGAACTAAACTCATTGATTCCGCTCCGCCTGATAATACAGCTTCAGAGTGCCCAAGCATAATGCGCTCTGCTCCGTAAGCAATACTTTGTAAACCTGAAGAACAGTAACGGTTAATTGTAATAGCTGGAACATCGTAAGAAAGTCCTGCTAATCCGCCAATATTACGTGCCATATTTAAACCTTGCTCAGCTTCTGGCATCGCGCAACCGAAAATCAAATCGTCGATTGGTCCTTCATAATTCGCACGCTTTAACGTTTCCTTTACTACTAACGCCCCTAGATCGTCAGGACGAACTGTTTTCAATGAACCCCTCTTTGCTTTCCCAATTGGTGTTCTTGCTCCCGCAACAATGACAGCTTCTCTCATGAACGATATCTCCCCTCGTTATTAGTTACGTAATGGCTTCCCTTTTACAAGCATGTGCTGCATTCTTGCTTGTGATTTCATCTCACTTACTAAGCTAATAAATGCTTCACGTTCTACATCTAATAAATATTGCTCGTCAACTTCTGTTCCGTACGGTACTTTTCCGCCCGCAATGACATATGCAAGTTTCTTCGCAATGTGAAGATCATACTCAGAAATATAACCAGATAAATGCATTGCTTCTGCACCAAGTACAAGCGTTGCATAGCCTGTTTCGCCAACAACTGGTATTTTTTTACGAATCGGCGCTTTATAACCTGCTTCATATAAAGCAAGCGCTTTTTGTTTCGCATCATATAGTAAGTGATCACCATTCACACTAATACCGTCTTTATCGCCTAAGAAGTTGTTATATACAGCTTCTTGTGCTGATGTAGAAACTTTCGCCATCGCTACAGATTCAAATACTTTATTCGCAACTTTTTGTAAGTCGAATTCTACACCATTTGCCATTTTGTTTAAGTGTTTAATGTATAGCTCTTTGTTACCGCCTCCGCCAGGGATTAAGCCAACACCTACTTCTACTAAGCCCATATATGTTTCGCTAGAAGCTTGAATGCTCGCTGCTGGTAAACAAACTTCTGTACCGCCGCCAAGCGTCATACCATATGGTGCTGCTACAACTGGCTTAGAAGAGTACTTAATTTTCGTCATTGCATCTTGGAAGTTTTTCACAACCCACTCAATTTCAAAGTAGTTGTCATCTTGTGCTTCCATTAAGATCATTGCAAGGTTCGCACCAACGCAGAAGTTCTTCGATTGGTTTCCGATAACAAGACCTTTATAATTCTTTTCTACTTCATCAACAGCGTAGTTAATCATTTGCGTAATATCCATACCGATTGCATTGCTCTTCGAATGGAATTCTAGGCAAAGAATGCCATCACCTAAATCAATTAAGCTCGCTCCGCTATTTTTCTTTAACACGCCGTTTTTCTCTTTTAATTGTTTAAGAGAAATTGCTTTTTTGTTACGCTCGATTAGCTTATATTCACCATTATCGTAATAGTAGCTATCGCCATTATCATACTTATAGAAAGTAGTAAAACCTTTCTCTAACATTTCTTTCACCCAAGTAGGAACAACTGCGCCGTTTTCTTCCATCTTTTGAACGGACTTTTCAACGCCGATTGCATCCCAAATTTCAAATGGTCCTTGCTCCCAGCCGAAGCCCCATTTCATTGCTTGGTCAATTGCAACAATATCGTCAGCAATTTCTTTATGAAGTTTTGCAGAGTATAAAAGAGTTGGTGTGATAATATTCCATAACAACTCTCCTGCGCGATCTTTTGCGTATACAAGCGCTTTCAATTTATTCGCTAATCCTTTTTCTTGCTTACTTAACTCTACGGATGCAGCTTTTAATTTTTTACGCGCTTCGTATTCCATCGTTTCAGGATTTAATTCTAAAATTTCTTTTCCTTGTTTTAAGAAGAAGCCTTGACCAGTTTTACTTCCAAGCCATTTTTTCTCAAGCATGTCATGCATGAAAGCAGGTACTTTAAATACGTCGCGCTCTTCTTCTTGTACATTTTCATATACGTTATTTGCAACGTGTACAAATGTATCTAAACCAACAACATCTAATGTACGGAACGTTGCGCTCTTCGGACGACCAATTAATGGACCTGTTACAGAGTCAACTTCTCCAACGCTATAGCCACGCTTAATCATTTCTTGAAGCGTTACAAGCAAGCCGTACGTACCGATGCGGTTTCCGATAAAGTTTGGTGTGTCTTTTGCGATAACAACGCCTTTTCCAAGAACGTCTTCGCCAAATAATTTCATGAAGCTTAATACTTGTGGATCAGTTTCTTTCGTCGGTATTACCTCTAGAAGTTTTAAATATCGTGGTGGGTTAAAAAAGTGTGTACCTAAGAAGTGTTTCTGGAAGTCGTCTGAACGACCTTCTGCCATTTTTTCAACGGAAATGCCTGATGTATTTGAGCTCACAATCGAGCCTGGTTTACGAACAGCATCTACTTTTTCAAATAGTTTTTTCTTTATATCTAAGTTTTCAACTACTACTTCAATAATCCAATCTACATCAGCAAGACGCTCAAGATCATCTTCTAAGTTACCTGCTTCAATCAGCGCTAGATTACCTTTCACTGTCAGAGGAGCTGGTTTTTGCTTTACTAGTTTTTGTAGTGCAGTGTTACTAAAACGATTTCTCACACTTTTATGTTCTAATGTAAGTCCCTTCGCTTCTTCTTCTTTCGTAAGCGCCGGTGGTACAATATCAAGCAATAATGTCGGAATACCAATATTAGCTAAGTGTGCCGCAATTCCTGAACCCATTACGCCTGAACCTAGAACAGCAGCCTTTTTAATTTGGAACATCCAATTCTCCCCCTATTCTTGAATGAATGCTCATTCAATTTTTCGACATAAGTCGCAATCAATGAGTGAGCCTCTACTAATAAATATATGACAACGTTTGAATTTTCGCAATATATTTATTGATAAAATTTTCTGAAATAAATACTTTTCTTTCATTTGGCTATGCTATGTATGTGTATTTTCGTTACTCAAATACACTTTTCCTTTTTATAATCTGACGAAACTGGAGGAATATATATGGCAAGAATTAAGAAGAACCCTTCAAAAGCTGGAATTAGTGCAGCAAGCGTAACAGGAAACGCTGGTCCAACTGATCGTGGCGTTGAAAAAGGGCGTCAAGGTAATAACCAACAATATAAGAAGCATAATATGGGCGAAAAATAACGCTATATTTTTGGGCAGAGAACGTGGCATAATGATTAATGGCTGCTTTTTCTGCCCAATTTATTTGTACATATGGAAAACAAAAGAGGGAACGACGATGAAACGAACAATAATTATGATTGTAATGATTGCCACACTATTTACAGGGATGATTTTCTTCTCTTATGCACATAGGCAACAAGTTGTAAGAGCAGATCAACCAGATATTACTGGTCAATATGGGATTACAATCGATGCAGACACAGGGAAAATTTTGTATGGAAAACGTGAAGATGAACGCTCTTATCCGGCTAGTATAGCCAAAATGATGACGACCCTTCTCTTACTAGAGAATGTAAAAGAAGATGAGGAAATTATGGTTACGGAGAATGCGATTAAAACAGAAAGTCAAAGTACAAAGATTAAGCTACGCGCGGGTGAAAAATTAAAACGTGATGAGGCATTAAAGCTTATGCTGATCATTAGTGCAGACCCAATCGCTGAATCAATTGCAGAACATATTGCAGGATCAAAAGAAGCGTTTGTTAAAATGATGAATGCTAGAGCGAAGGAACTTGGTACAAAACATGCAACTTTCAAAAACGCAAGCGGTGCTGATGCACTTGGAAATAAAGTATCACCTTATGACATTGCTATTATTACGAAAGAAGCATTAAAATATCCGATTGTTTTAGAATATATGAATTCAACACGCACAACACTACATACTTCAGAGCGCTCTCCCAAAATTGCAAACTATGGACGAGAAGAACTATATGACGATCCATATGCGATTGGAAGTAAAAGCGGTTTATCTGCACTCGGAAAATATACAGTCGTAACTGTTGATGAAAAAGACGGTAAACGTGTTATTAACGTCGTATTATCTTCTACTCGTACACAGCTATATCCTGATACGAAGAAAATGGCACATTACGCATTTCAACAATTAAAATAACCAAGGAGAATTTTCTCCTTGGTTATTTTTTGATCATACCTTTTAAAACGAATGCAACGTTTGCTGGGCGCTCTGCTAGACGGCGCATGAAATAACCATACCAGTCGTTTCCATAAGGCACGTAAACACGCATTTTATAACCTTCTTTTACTAGCTCAAGTTGACGCTCTGTACGAATACCAAATAACATTTGGAATTCAAATTGATCCCTTGAAATATTGTGTTCTTCGGCAAGTTTTTTCGTATATTCAATAATCGCTTCGTCATGTGAAGCAATTGCAGTGTAATTTCCATTTAATAAGTGCATTTTAATAATTTTTTTATAATTGTCATCTACATCTTTCTTGTCCGGGAACGCTACTTCTTCAGGTTCTTTATAAGCCCCTTTTACAAGACGTAAATTCGGATTATAAGCATTTAAATCTTCAATATCTTTTTCTGTACGATATAAGTACGCTTGAATAACAGTACCGATATTATCGTATTCAGATTTTAATTGTTTAAAGATATCAATTGTTTTTCCGCAACGCGTATAGTCTTCCATATCAATTGTAACAAACACACCATTTTCTTTTGCAGCTTCTAAAATGCGGCGCATATTATTCATTACAATCTCATCAGAGATATCTAATCCCATAGAAGTCATTTTTAAAGAAAGCTGCGAATCAAGACCTTCTCTTCCAATTGCACGAATCGCTTCAATCGATTGGGTAGCCATTTCATTTGCTTCGGCTTCATTATCAACGAATTCACCTAAATAATCGATTGTTACACAAAGACCTTGCTTGTTTAATTGTTGAATTGCCGCTGTCGCTAATTCAATCGTCTCCCCTGCGACGAAGCGACCTGCACCAAAGCGCAAACCGTACTTTTTAGCCAGTTTTGTTAGCGCTTTATTTTTTGACAAGAAAAGAAACGAATTTCGCATTAATTGTTCCATGTAATTCACCCCTATGACTGTACTTTATCTGTTTTTTACCCCTCTTCAAAATTATATCATTCTTTAAAATTATTTGATACAAATAATTATTTAGATAATTTATAAAATACTATAAAAATATTTAAAAACCTATATTCTCGCTTGTAAATATGAAGGAAATATTTTTCGACATTTAGAAAAAACAGGTTTACTAGGCAAAAAATAAGCATACTGAAAATATTCGACATGCTTATAAAACCCTTTATATTCCATGTAAGTTATATAAGGATATTAATAAAGAAAACTTGAGGTAACATTACCTCAAGCTTTCTCACTTCTCATTTCGCTTCTCATCATTTAACTTTTTAATATTCGTAATTAACTGTACCATCTCTTCTTTCGCGTCTGGATACGTCTCATTCCAATGCTTCACTAAAGCTGGCATCGTCTTAGCGATGTAAGAATAAAGTGCCCATTTTTGCACCTGCTCTTTTCGTTCTTCATTACTTTCTCCTAGCAATAGCTCTGTATACTTTTCTAAAAGTCCATCAAATTGCTCATTAAACTTCTCACTCATCTCATTTCCTCCTATATGTAACACTATAAAAAAAGCAGCGAAGATCGCTGCTTTTTCTTATAATTTTGATCGAACAGAGTTTAACTTCTTCTCCATCGTGCTTACTTTATCACGACGATCATCGATACGAATTGTTGTCGCAACGCGCTGTGCACCTTTCGTATATGGAACTTCGTGCATTTGTTGAATTACTTCTAGAATAACAGGAAGATCTCCTTCAATTACTGTATTCATCGGTGTTAATTGATACTTCACGCGATCAGCATTTTTCTCTAACACTTTTTGTACTTCTGCTACATATTCACTAACACTTGGATTACCTGTTCCTACTGGAATAATCGATACATCAACAATTGCCATCGTAGTCTTCCTCCTATAATTGCTTCTTATATATCCATTGTCTATTTTACCGAAATCCTCATCATTTTACTAATTTGTTATTCCTCTACTTTAAACTGCTCAACTAATCTTTCTAAGTCTCTCATATGCTCTGTCAAACTTTCCATCGTATGAGCTACTTTTTCTAAATGATTCACTTGCGATTCAGTTGCAGCATTTACCTCTTCAGAAACAGCTGCACTTTCTTGACTCGTACCAGCAATTGTTTGCATTACCTCTGTAATTTCTCCTTGCTCGTGACCTATATTATTTACCTCTTCTACAATTTTTTCAACTGAGGTACTAATCGTATTTACAACTGACATAATCGTGCGGAATTCCGTTTCTGCCTCTGTCGTCACTTGATTTTGTATATCCGCAATATCTTTCAATTTACTTACGACTTCTACAACTCGTTTTACTTCTAATTGTACATCACCAATCATCGTTGCGATTTCTCCTGTTGCCTCTTTTGATTGTTCAGCTAATTTTCGAACTTCTTCCGCAACAACCGCAAATCCCTTACCTTGCTCACCTGCACGAGCTGCCTCAATCGAAGCATTTAGAGCAAGTAAATTCGTTTGATCCGAAATACCTTTTATAAGCTCTACAACATTTTGAATCGATCCGACTCTTTGCTCTAACTTACCGGATGCTTCCTCTGTATGAACAACAATCGAAGATGATTCTCCTTTTGTACGAACTAAATTCCGCATCGTATTTAATCCTTGCTTAGATGCCTCTTCTGCTTTGCCAGCCACTCCTTTTATTTCACCAACGGAGCTATTCATTTGTTCCACTGACTGCGCCATATTCTCAAGCTGCGCTGAAACTTCATCTACACTATTAGCAAGAGTAGATGCTCCCCCGCTCACATCATCCATTGCACCTGATACTTCTCTACTAGCTGCTACCGTTTCATTCGTTAAATAATGCAGATTATGCGTCGATTGTTGCACTGTCGATACACTATTTTTAATTTTACTTACCATTTCATTCATTTGCTCCACCATATGATTAAAGTGAGTCGTAAGCGTACCAACCTCATCTTTACTTGTCACTTTCATTTGCAGTGTTAAATCACCTTCCGCTACTTTATGAACGTGATTCGTTAACAATTGTAACGGTCTTGCTAATCTTCTTGAGAATAAATATGAAGCTAATATTCCAATCAATAAACTTATACATGCCATTATAATAACTGTATTTCTTGTTTCTACGAGTAAGTTATCAATTGATTCTTTCGGATATACAATCCCAATTTCCCATTTCATCTTATCAAATAACTGACTATATGCTACTACATCTTTCCCACCTAATGTCGCCACCGCAAATTTCGTTTCATCTTTATGTAAGCTTTTAACGAGTGGTTCTTTTGAAACATCTTTTCCTACTTTTTCTGGATACACAATGGCAATATTTTTATCATTTACAATAAACATTTCTCCGCCATTATTATATTGAATATTATGGAGTAGCTTTTGAATCGTCCCTAATGATACATCCATTGCTACAACCCCTAACATAGAACCATCTTGTCCGACAATGGCTTTTGAAACTCCAATACTTAACTTACCTGTCGCGATTTCATATTGTGGTTGTCCCCAAATAATCGATTTTGTATCTGCTTCTGATGTTTTATACCAAGGACGACTTGTTGGATCATATCCCTCAGGTACTTTTCCTCCGTCAGCAAGATTTGCGCTTAACGTTTTTTTATCTTTCGTCCCAATATATACATCTAAAATATCAGGATGATTCTTTTTAAATCTTGAAAATTCTTTTAAAATAAAACTCTCCTCTTCTGGAGTAACCCCATCTTGTAACATATTTTGAATATCATCATGACTTCCATAATGTCCCATATCTTCTTCAATTCGCTGCATAAATGCAGTTAACTGCTCTGTTACAAGATCCATCGTATTTTGAGAATACTGATCAAGGGAACGAGTCTCCTTCTCTTTCTGTAACTGATACACAGCTGTACCTAATATTACAAACATCATAGAAATAAGCACCGAAAATACTACCGCAATTTTTAAACGTAAACTTCTCAACATCTTCCCCCAAGCATCCCCTTCTTGATGAAATTTAATCATATTAATCACTATATTAAGTATAATAGATAAACATGAAAGCTCAATCTAAATAGTTTAAAAAATTGAAATTTGTTCTCATTTCAATCAACTTAGTTATTATCGTAACACTTGTGTAAAAACAAATAGTTCATTATCCTTAACATATAATCTCATTCGTTCGGAGGGAACTATGTTACAAAAATTCGGTTTCTCACAATATGAAAGCCAAGCTTATGAAGTTGTCGTATCAAGCAATGAACCATTAGATGCAACAACCATTGTTAAACATTCAGGTGTTCCAAAAGCAAAAATATATGAAGTGTTAACACGCCTAATTGATAAAGGGATGGTAATGGATTCTGTTTCAGAAAAGAAAAAATTGTATACAGCATTACCCCTCAAGCTAGCAATTGAAAAGTTAACGACAGAATTCCAATCTAATATTAAAGAACTTGAAAATAATATTTCTAAAAAATCATTTACAGATGACCGTGTTTGGAGTTTAAAAATGCAGTCTTCTATTAAAGTGCAAAGTAGACAACTTGTAGAGGATGCGAAAGAATCCATACGCATCTCCGCATGGAATGATACCCTTTTAGAATATCTTCCTTTACTAGAACAAAAGGCAAAACAAGGTGTCCAGATCGAGGCCCTCATAGTTGGAAAAGTAGAAACAGACTTAGAAAACATGCATTTTCTAATCCCAACTGAAGAGCCTAACGCATTAGAGCGCTACTTACTGCTCATCGTTGACGGTCGCGAAATTTTATTTGCTGGTGTAGAACAAGAATCATGGCAAGCGATGAAAACAATGTCGCAGCCTTTCGTGAAATTTTTTACGGAATTCTTCTATCATGACGTTGCACTTGCGAAGATTACAGAGAAGCACCATGATCTCTTTATGGAAGATGAGGAAATTAAGAGTTTATTGATGAAGTTGAGATATTAAAAAAAACGCCTTTATTTCAAGGCGTTTTTTGTTATGCTTTTTGTCTCATTCTTAACACATATGCCCCAGCAATTATAAATCCAATCCCTAGAATAAATAAGAGCGCAAACTCTTTCGTACCACCTGTCATTGGTAAACGAACTTCATCCTTAGCAGGCTTTTCTATTGACTTCACATCATCTGTAGAAGGTTTTACTTCTCCACCCGGTGTTTGAGGCTGATCCGGTTTAGGAGTTGTAGAAGGTTTCTCTTCTTTCTTGTTCTTTACAGTATGCTTAATAATTTCTCCATTCTCTTTTATTTCGAATGCAAATGTCTCCTCACTAATTACATATCCATTCGGCGCTATTGTTTCTTTATATGTGTACTTTCCGTATGGTAGTTTAAATTTCGCTACACCTTGCTCATCCGTTTTCCCTTTTACTACTTCTTTCCCTTGTTCGTTATAAATTGTAAACTCTGCATTTGGTAGTTTCGTATTTCCATCTGCTACATCTACTTTTGTTATTTCTAGTTCACCTTCTACTTTTTTATCTTGAACGATATGCTTAATAATTTCT